>DASTGQ010000573.1:0-7676 GCA_035718985.1 Gemmatimonadaceae bacterium | reverse complement strand
GACCGTGAGCGTTGCCCGCAGCGAGCGCACTACGGCCTCAGGACGTAGCCGACGCCGCGAATGGTGTGGATGAGCCGCGCTTCCTTGCCCTGGTCGATCTTCTTGCGCAGCCGGTTGATCACCACGTCGACGATGTTGGTGCCGGGATCGAAGTGATAACCCCACGCGTACTCCGTGATCAGCGTCCGGCTCATGACCCGTCCGGCATGGCGCGCGAGATACTCGAGGACGGTGTATTCCTTGGGCGTGAGCTCGATCCGCTCGCCGGCGCGGAGCGCGGTGACCTTGGCATCCACGGCATCCTGCGCCGTGAGCACGAGCACGGGACGTTCGAAGCCCTTCGCGCGAAGCGAGTGCAGCACCTCGATGCCGCTCTTGCCCGGCAGCCGCATGTCGAGGACGACGAGGTCGTACGCCTCCGAGCTGGCGCGACGCTCCCCCTCCTCGCCGTCAGCGGTGAGGTCCACCGCCCAGCGATGTTCCTCCAGCCCCCGCTTCACGTACTGCCCAACGGTGGGATCGTCCTCGATGACGAGGATGCGCATGCGCGCTATTCCTCGCCGCCGGGACGGCGGAAGTTGTACTCGCGGATCTTGCGGTACAGCGTCTTGGAGCTGATGCCGAGCGCGGTGGCCGCCTTCCCCTGGTGCCAGTTGGTGTTGTGGAGGACCGTCTCGATGTGCCGACGCTCCAGCTCCTCGAGCGAGATCGTCGGCGACGAGACGGGCGTGGGGTGCACTCCGGGAAGCTGGAGCGGGAGATCGGCAGCGCGGATCTGTGGCCCCTGCGCCAGCAGTGCCGCGCGCTCCATCACGTTCTTCAGCTCGCGCACGTTCCCCGGCCACGGATACTTCTGGAGCAGCTCCAGCGCGTCGTTGGAGAGCGTGAGCGCGGCACCGCGCCCGAACTGCTTCAGGAACTGGCGCGCGAGGAGCGGGATGTCCACCGTGCGATCGCGCAGCGGCGGCAGCTCCACGCCGATGGCGTTCACCCGATAGTACAGGTCGTCGCGGAAGAGGCCCTCGGTCACGCGGTCCGCCAGGTCCCGGTTCGTCGCGGCGATGACACGCACGTCCACCTCGACCTTCTGCGTCCCTCCGACGCGATAGAAGCTCCGCTGCTCCAGCGCGCGCAGCAGCTTGCCCTGGAGCTTCGGCGACAGCTCACTGACCTCGTCGAGGAAGAGGGAACCCCCCGCGGCGAGCTCCATGAGGCCGAGCTTGCGCTCGTCGGCACCGGGGAACGCTCCGCGCTCGTGGCCGAACAGCTCACTCTCCAGCGGGCCTTCCGACAGCGCGGCGCAGCTCACGTCGACGAACGGCCCGGAGCGTCCGGACATCCGGTGGAGCATGTTGGCGACGAGCTCCTTCCCCGTCCCCGACTCACCCGTGATGAGCACCGGGGAATCGCTCGGCGCGACGCGCGCGATCATCTCCAGCACGGCCTGCAGCGGCGCGTACTCCGTATCGATCTCGTTCGGACCGCCAGCGCGCTGGAGCTGCGACTGCAGCAGCACGTTCTCGCGTGAGAGGCGACGCTTCTCCCATGCGCGCCGTACCAGCACGTCGATTTCCGCCATGCGGTACGGCTTGGACATGTAGTCGTACGCGCCGAGCTTCATGGCGCTGATCGCCGTCTCGATGGTGCCGTTGCCCGTGATGATGATGACTTCCGGCGGATCCACGTCCGCGCGAACCTGCTTCAGCACCTCGAGGCCGTCCATCTCCGGCATCACGATGTCGAGCAGCGCCACGTCGAACGCCTCGGCACGGAGCGCGTCGAGCGCCGCGCGACCGTCGGTCACCGTGTTCACGGCATAGCCGCGACCGGAGAGGAAGTTGGAGAGGATCTGGCCGAGATGCGCCTCATCCTCCGCCACGAGCACCTTGATCTTCGTTTCGGTCACTGCATGTCTCCATTCTCGGATGTGCGGGGAAGCACGATGCGGAACACGCTTCCCTCACCCGGCGTGCTGTCCACCTCGATACGCCCGCCGTGCTCGGCGACGATGGCGTAGCAGATGGAGAGGCCAAGCCCGGTGCCGCGCCCGGGCGCCTTGGTGGTGAAGAACGGCTCGAACAGCTTCGGAATGTCGGCACGGCGGATCCCTTCGCCGTGGTCCACGACCTCGGCGAGCACGGACGTGCCATCGTCACTCGGGCGCGTGCGCAGCTCCACGGTGCCACGCTCCTGCATCGCGTCCATGGCATTGATGAGCAGGGCCATGAACACCTGCACGAGCTGCTCCTCGTTGGCGTAGACCGCCGCGCCGAGGGTGCGATCCAGCTCGGTCTTGACCTGGAGCTTCTTGAATCGCGTGTGGTGCTTGAGGACGAAGAGGGTACGATCGATCGCGGCATTGACGTCGACGAGGCTCTTGTCGCTCGCCTTGGGCCGACTGAAGTCGAGGAGCGAGTCGACGATCCCCTTGCAGCGTTGCACCTCGCTCTGGATGAGGCGCAGCCCCTCCTGGATGTCCGGCGGCGCGTCCTCATGGGCCAGCTCGAGGCTCTCGGCACACGCGGCGATGGTGGCGAGCGGATTGTTGATCTCGTGCATGACACCGGCTGCCAGTGTGCCGATGGCCGCGAGCTTCTCGGCCTGCGAAAAGCGATCCTGCGCCTGGCGCCATTCGGTCACGTCCTCACCGACCGTGATGACGTGCGTGACGGGGCCGTTGTCGAGACGCATCGGGATCTTTGAGAGCCGATAGGTGCGCAGCTCCCCCGACGCCGTCGACTCCATCTGGAAGATCTGGAGCTTGCCGGTGGAAAAGACTTCGTCGAACTCCTTGCGGAGCACGCTCGCCGGCTGGCGGTGCAGGATCTCGAAGATCGTGCGTCCGATGGCCTCCTCGCGCGACACGCCCTGCATGCCCGTTTCGCGCTTGCGATTCCAGACGGAGATGCGGTACTCGCGGTCGATCACGTACAGCCCGACGGGGAGGGAGTCGATGATTCGCTCGGTGACCCGCCGCTCGCGATCGATCTGCCGCGTGCGTTCAATGACTTCGCTCTCCAGGCGCTGCGCATACGCCGATTGCCGGAGCACGGGCGCGAGGATGTCGGCAACGGTCCCGAGGAACGCACGCGCTGGAGGACCAAGCAGTTCGTCCGGCGTGACGACGAGGGCGCCGAGCGGATGATTCGCCGCGTCCAGCCGCACGACCACGGGTTCGCCAAGGGCCGCCGCGGGAGCATTCGCGGCGAGCCGGGCGCGAACCGTCGACACGGAGGGCGGACTGGTGCCGACCCGTGCCTTGCAGCGGAGCTCCAGCTCATCCATCAGCCAGAGCGAGCAACCGGAGGCATGCACCGTTTCCGCGATGCGGCTGAGGACGCTGCCAAGCACCTCCGTCGGGTCGCCCGTAGCGAGCGCGGCCGCGATCTGGGAGATGGCGGCGAGAAGTGGATCGACGGCTTGGGACCCGCTCGCTGATGGGACGAGTGGATCAGGAACGTCGGATCTGGCGGGCGAGGATCCCAAGGCTGGGCTCGGGTAGGAGGGAGGCCTCCAATGTAGGAAAAAGTGTCCGATTGGACAAGATGACCGAGCAACTTTTCAGGAATTAAAGAAGGCCGACATCCGAGTTGTCGGATATCGGCCTCCTGCTCCGAATCAATTGATGGAGCGTATCGGGATCGAACCGATGACCTCCTGCTTGCAAAGCAGGCGCTCTCCCAGCTGAGCTAACGCCCCGAATATTGCAGACCGGGACAACCTAACGGGATAACGGCCAAGGGAGAAGCGATATGGCAACGACGCAGGCCGCGGGCGCGGCGACCAGGCACCTGACCATTCCCTGCCCCAAGTGCGGGCGGCTCAACCGGATCGACGCGAGCCGCGCCGCTGACGGGCCCAAGTGCGGCGCCTGCGGATCGGCGATGGCGCTCGACCACCCGCTCTACCTGAACGAGGCGACATTCGACCGGGTCATCGGGGGTACGGACGTGCCCGTGCTCGTGGACTTCTTCGCCGACTGGTGCGGCCCCTGTCGAATGATGGCGCCGGCCGTGGATCGACTGGCGCGGGAATCGGTGGGAAAGGCCCTGGTGGCCAAGCTGGACACCGATGCCGCGCCGGGGCTCTCGCAACGATTCCAGATCCGGGGCATCCCCACCTCGATCGTCTTTCGAAACGGTCGCGAGGCTCAGCGCCAGACGGGCGCGGTGCCCTTCGAGACGCTGAAGGGGATGGTAACGGGAGCGTGAGACGCGAGACGTGCAGCGTGAGACGTGAGACGTGAGGCGTGAGACGTGAGGCGTGAGACGTGAGGCGTGAGACGTGAGGCGTGAGACGTGAGACGTGAGACGTATGAGCAAAGGCACACCGGAGCGAGCTCCGGTGTGCCTTTGTCATAAACTCTCACGACTCACGATTGACGGTTTGCGAGCTGCTCACTCGTGGGCTGGCAGCGGCTCCATGGTCTCCGGATTCACCGGTACCTGCACTTCGTCGCGATAAGGCGAAGTCATGAGCGTCACTCGCGCGCGCGGGAAGGCATTCATGAAGGCGAGGTAGCAGCTGCCCCACAGTCCGACATAGCCGAGCGTGACGCCGATCTCCCAGAGGCCGAACGGCAGCCCGCTCCCCTCGCCGTACAGCGACGGATATACCTCGAGATACCGGACGAGCCACATGCCGAGCAGGCTGATGAGCGTGAACAGCACCAGCGTGGGCTTGAAGAGCTTGGCGGCCTTGGAGAGGAGGCCGAAGAACGGCGCGAAGAACACCGCGATGATCGCGGTCACGGTGCTGGCCGCCCACGGATCGATGAGTCGGATCCGCGCCCAGTGCGTCTCCTCCGGCATGTTCCCGTACCAGATCACGAGGTACTGGCCGAAGGTGAGGTAGCCCCAGAACGCGGTGAACGCGAAACAGAGCTTGCCGAGATCGTGAAAGTGGATGTCGTTGATGATCGCCTCCGCGCCGAGGAAGCGACGCCAGGCGAGGGTGAGCAGCGTGAGGAGGGTCAGTGAGCAGAGCCAGCCGCCCATGAAGAACCACCACCCGTACAGCGTGCTCTGGAAGTGCAGCGACATCCCCATGGACAGGTCGAAGGAGAGGATCGACCAGCCATACCCGAACAGGATGACGAGAAAGACCGCGAGCTTGCCCTGCAGCGAGTGCGTGCTGTGGATCTCGCGACGCTCGTCGCGGAAGCCGTTGCGCATGCGGTCGCGGAGCCCGCGGGCCCACTTCGCGCCTGCCTCCGGGATGAGCCCCACGTCGAGGCGCACGGACGTGTAGATGTACCAGAGCGACAAGAACGTGATCAGCCCGAAGGCGATCAGCACGCGCGTCGTGAGGAAGGGACCGCTGTAATAGAGGACCTTCTCGGTCACGGGCGGCCGCTCGTGCGTCCACGGGAAGATGTGGTTCTTTCCCGCGAACACACTGAGCAGCAGCAGCACGAACGCCACCGGCAGGAAGGCCACATAGCCTTCCATGAACCGGATGATGGCGCGTGACCAGCGTGCCGTGGTGATGCGCTGCACCGCGACGAACACGATGCCGGCCGAAGAGAGCGAGGCGAAGAACAGCCAGTTGACGTGATAGGCGCGCCAGACGCGATCGGGCGCGACGAACAATCCAATCACGAAGACGATGAGCCCGATGATCGAGAGTGCCAGCGCCGCGGTGCCCATGCTCTTCGGCATCGGCTTGCTGTACGTGGCGATGACCTCGTCACGCGTGGGCTCATGCGTGCCATGAATGCTCACCGCTCACCTCCCCGCTTCGGCATCGTGGTGGTGGGAACGGGCCTCGCGCCGCCGACGGGTGTGGTGGCCGTGGAATCGGACACCGGCACTGGCGACGATGGGCCGCCAGGCACCGCGGGGATGCCCGCTCCCGCCTGCGAGCCGACGTGGTGATAGTAGGGCGAAGGCCGGGTCGGTCCCAACTGCGAGGGACCAGGCACCTTGTCGCCCGTCTCTCCCGGCAGCCCGACGGGGCCCACCGCCACCTGATAGCGGCCCTGGAGACCACGGATGTAGTTCACGACGTCCCAGCGATCCAGCTCTTCGATACGGTTGTACGTCGGCATCAGTCCGCGCCCGTTGCGCATCATTCCCCAGATGTAGCCGTCGGTGTACCCGATGGCGGCCGCGCCCGGGCCGGCGATGTTCATTCCCGGCATGCCGTACTTGGTGGCTGGTCCGTCGCCGAGGCCGCGGTCGCCGTGGCAGACCGCGCAGTTTATGGAGTAGTACTTGTGCCCGTTGTCCAGCGAGCGCGCATCAGCGGGCACCGGATTCGGGATGGTCTTCATCGAGTCGATGGTGCCCGGCAGGCGCTGGCGCGACACGGCGTAACCCGGCGCGGCGGACCCGTAGACGGACACCGAATACTGCGGGCTGCCGCGGAAGGGGATCGTGTCGCTCACGGACTCCCAGGGATCGATCTTGGGCTGCTCCTTGAAGTCGGTGAACCAGGAGCAGGCGCCGAGCAGCACGACCACCGGGAGGACGCCGTAGCGGCGGAGGGACCGCATGGGACTAGCGCTCATTGCGAACCTCGACGGCGCCGTGCTGGCGCAGGAGATCGGCCGCCTCGGCGGCTCGGTCTGGTGCGGCGACGACCCAGATGCCGTAGTCGCCGTGGCTGAAGCGCGGGTCGTAACCCACGGTCATCGTGAGTCGCGGGATGCGAGCGAGCGCGAACATGCCGAACACGGTGGAGAGCGAGCCGATGAGCACCATCAGCTCGAAGCCGATGATGGTGTACGGTACCCAGCTCGCCACCGGCTTGCCGCCGACGACGATGGGCCAGTAATCCGAGATCCAGATCGGGATCCAGTAGCCGAACGTGAGTCCGGCGAGGCCGCCGACCAGCGTGAAGATGCGCACCTTGCTGTGCGGCGGCTCGAGCGCGTGCTCGAACTCGTGGCGCGGCGTGGGCGTGAACACCGTGATGTCACTGAAGTTCTTCTTGCGCAGTTCCGTGATCGCGTCGCACGTCGCGTCGATCTCGCGGAAGGCACCGAGGACACCCTGCATCAGAGACGATCCTCCAGGGTAATCGCCGAATCGGGGTAGCCGATGTCGATGTCGTGCGAGTGATCAGCCGCCCTCCGCAGCCGCGGCGGCACGATCTCCTTCACCTCCGCGATCGCCATCACCGGCAGCTGCTTGATGAACAGCAGGAACCACATGAAGAACCAGCCGAAGGAGCCGAGGAGGATGGAGTAGTCCACCCAGGTCGGCGCGTAACCGGCCCACTGCCAGGGCTCGAACTCGTGCGAGAGCGACGGCACGACGATCACGAAGCGCTCGAACCACATGCCGATGTTGATCGTGATCGAGATCATGAACAGCCACGTCGTGTTGCGCCGCAGCTTCTGCGAGAAGAGCGAGAGCGGGAGCACGCAGTTGCAGATGAGCATGATCCACGCGGCCCACGCCCACTGGCCGAACACGCGGTTCCAGAAGTACTCCTGCTCGAACTGGTTTCCCGACATCCACGCCACCTGGAACTCGGACAGGTAGGCGAGCCCGACGACCATGGACGTAAAGAGGCAGAGCTTGGCCGCCGCGTCGAGGTCGTTCAGGGTGATGATGTGCTCGAGGTGGAACACCTTCCGGAGCGGGATGCAGATGGTGAACACCATCCCGATGCCTGAGAAGATCGCGCCGGCGACGAAGTAGGGCGGGAACACGGTCGTGTGCCAGCCC
>DASTGQ010000572.1:0-3073 GCA_035718985.1 Gemmatimonadaceae bacterium | reverse complement strand
CGGGCGTGGGGAGTACGTTTTCCTTCGTGCTGCCAGCGGCGAGTGTGTGACCGGAGGAGCGGAGGACCGGAGGACCGGTGGACCGGTGGACCGAAGGACCGAAGGACCGAAGGACCGAAACTACGAAGGGCACACCGAACTCAGATCGGTGTGCCCTTTCGGTCCTTCGAGCAGGCGGCCGCAGGCCGCCGAGCGAGTCCATCGGTCCATCGGTCCTCCTATTCTTTCTCCATCTCCAGCAGCTGCGGCACCACCTCGTTGGCGTAGCAGTCCGGGCAGATGCTGTGGCTGAACCGCGAGTTCGTGTGCCGCGCCACGTAGCTCTCCACGGTGTGCCAGTAGTCCTCGTCGTCGCGGATCTTCCGGCAGTACGAGCACAGGGGAAGGATCTCCTGCAGCGTCTTCACCTCGGCGAGCGCCGCCTGGAGCTGCTGCACGAGGCGTTCACGCTCATCCTCGATTTCCTTGCGCGTCGTGATGTCGCGCGCCACGGAGTAGATCACGCTCCCGGACGAATCGGGGGCGGCGTTCCAGAGGAACCAGCGGTACGTGCCGTCCTTGCACAGGTACCGGTTCTCGAAGCCGAGCGCGCTGCCGCCGCCACGCACCTCGCGGTTCTGCGCGAGGGTGCGCTCCCGGTCGTCCGGGTGCACGAACTCGATGAACGGGCGTGACATCAGCTCGGCTCGCGTGAAGCCGAGCGTCCGCTCCCACGCCGGGTTCAGGCGCCTGAAGTAGCCATCGAACCCGAGCTGGCAGAGCATGTCGATCGACAGCTCGAAGAAGCGGTCTTCGAGGGAAGGTTCCTGCGACATCGGTGGCCTGGTATGCGAGCGCCATAGGGAGGGAAGGATAAGGTAAGTATCGGCGCCGGTCGCGCCACCCCGACATCCGGTCCATCGGTCCTCCGGTCCTCCGGTCCTCCATTCCAGCCTTCCCGCCCGAGCGACGTGCCAGTACCATCCGTGCCATCATGAGAAATCTCCACGCGAGCTCCGCCGCCGTCGTCGCGATGATCGCCCTCGCGACGCCCGCCACCGCCCAGCGCCCGCGCACCACCGCCAGGGCCGGTACGGCCGCCACCGTCGCCGATTCCGCCGCGCAACGCTCGGCCTTCCCCTCGCTCCGCTGGCGCAACATCGGCCCCTTTCGCGGCGGGCGCTCCGTCGCCGTGACCGGCTCGTACACCGACCGGCAGACCTTCTACTTCGGCGCCGCGGACGGCGGGGTGTGGAAGACCACCAACGGCGGGCAGACGTGGAGCAACATCTCCGACTTCCGGGTGAAGGGTCCCGACACTCGCGGGCCTTCGGCCCGCTCCTGCGGGATGACCGGCTGTGACGAGATCGCCAGCGTCGGCGCCATCGCCGTGGCGCCGAGCGACCCGAACGTCATCTGGGTGGGCACCGGCGAGAGCGGGCTGCGCGAGGACCTCACCTACGGCACCGGTATCTATAGAAGCACCGACGGCGGCGAGACCTGGGAGCACAAGGGACTCGAGGACTCCCAGCAAATCGGCGCCATCCGCGTCAGCCCCACCGATCCCGACGTCGCCTACGTGGCCGCGATCGGCCACGCCTTCGGCCCCAACAGGACGCGCGGCGTCTACCGCACCACCGACGGTGGCACCACGTGGAAGCAGGTGCTGTTCGTGGACGACTCCACGGGCGCCATCGATATCGCGATGGACCCGCACAACCCGCGCGTGCTCTTCGCCGCCATGTGGCACCTGCGTCGCTTCCCGTGGGGGATGCGCTCGGGCGGCGGCAACAGTGGGCTCTACAAGAGCACCGACGGCGGCGACTCGTGGACGGACATCAGCGCGAATGAAGGCCTTCCGCACACCGCGCTCGGCCGCATCGGCGTCGCCGTGTCACCCGCAAATCCTCGTCGGGTCTATGCAACCATGGAAGCGCCCGACTCCGCCGGCGTGCCGCGCGGCGGCATCTTCCGCAGCGACGACGCCGGCCGCACCTGGACGCGCACGAGCGGCGACCAGCGCTGGCAGGTGCGCGCGTGGTACTACTCCACCATCACCGCCGATCCGCAGGACGAGAACACCGTCTACGTCAACAACCTCGGCACCTGGAAGTCCATCGACGGCGGCAAGGCGTGGACGCGCCTCCGCGTGCCGCACGGCGACACGCACCTGCTCTGGATCGACCCGAAGGACCCGCAGCGGATGATCCACGCCAATGACGGCGGCGCCACGGTGAGCTTCGACGGCGGCGCGACGTGGAGCACCGAGGACAACCAGCCGACGGCGCAGTTCTACCACGTCATCACCGACGACCGCTTCCCGTACCGCGTGTACGGCGCGCAGCAGGACAACACCACCGTCTCCATCGCCAGCCGCAGCGACAACGGGAGCATCGGCGTGCGCGACTGGTACATCGCGGCCGGCGGCGAAAGCGCGTACATCGCCGTGGACCCGAAGGACCCGGACATCACCTACGGTGGCGGGTACATGGGCGAGATCTGGCGGCAGGACAAGCACACCAACCGTGAGAGCAACGTCGCGGTGTGGCTCGACAACTACGACGGCTGGGCGGCGAAGGACGTGCCCTACCGCTTCGCCTGGACCTTCCCGCTCTTCTTCTCGCAGCACGACTCCACCACGCTCTACACCGCCGCGCAGTACCTCTTCAAGTCGACGAACGGCGGCAGCTCATGGACGAAGATCTCCCCCGACCTCTCGCGCGCCGACCCGCGCACGCTCCAGCGCTCCGGCGGCCCGATCCACGGCGACATGACGGGCACCGAGTGGTACGCCATGGCGTTCGCCGTCGCCGAGTCGCCGGTGCAGAAGGGACTGATCTGGGCGGGGAGCGACGACGGGCTCGTGCACCTCACCCGCGACGGCGGCGCCACGTGGGACGACGTGACGCCGAAGGGACTCGGCCCCTTCACGAAGATGAACATCGTCGAGCCGGGCCGCTTCGACGCGGGCACCGCGTACATCGCCGCGAACCGGTACCAGCAGGACGACTTCGCGCCCTACCTGTTGAAGACGCACGACTACGGCCGCACCTGGACGCGCATCGACGCCGGCATCCCGATGGGCGCGTACGCG
>DASTGQ010000571.1:0-2791 GCA_035718985.1 Gemmatimonadaceae bacterium | reverse complement strand
ACACGGCCACCGCCATCCGGCCGCCGGGCCGGAGCGCGCCGCGCAAGTTGCGGAAGGCGGCCGCGGGATCCTCGAAGAACATCACCCCGAAGCGCGAATAGAGCAGGTCGAACTGCTCGGCGAAGCGGTGCGTCTGCGCGTCGGCGAGCAGGTAGCGGGCGCCGGCGGCCGCCTCGGCGCGCGCGGTCTCGATGAACGGCTCGCACACGTCGATGCCCAGCGCGTATCCGGTGCGCCTCGCGAGCTGGAGCGTCGTCTCCCCCTGGCCGCAACCGACGTCGAGCGCGTGTTCCCCGGGCGCCGGCGCGAGCGCGTCCATCGCTGCATTTCCCCAGGGCGCGAGCGGCCGCGTCATCAGCGCGCGCAGCCGCTGCCAGCGCGGCGCGTTGACCTCGTTCCACACACGGATCTGCTCCTCGTTGGCCATCCGCAGATCCATCGCCCGAATCGCCGCCGAGTCAATCCGGCCTTGCGCACTCCTTGTCCGGCATCGACGCCCGCGCCAGACTGCGGCGATGGCGGAACCGACGTGGCTGACCATCGCGCGCGAGCTGCAGGCAATCGCACAGACCGGGCTTGCGTACACGACAGGAGCCTTCGACAAGGAGCGCTACGAGCGCGTGCTCACGCTCGCGGCGTCGCTGATGGCCTCCGGATCCGGGGCGGAGCTGGAGCCGGTGCTCGAGCTCTTCCGGCAGGACACGGGGTACGCGACGCCAAAGGTGGACGTCCGCGGCGCCGCCTTCGTGGACGGCCGCATCCTCATGGTGCGGGAGCGCAGCGACGGCCTCTGGACGCTGCCGGGCGGCTGGGCGGACGTGAACGCGTCGGCGGCCGAGTGCATCGTTCGGGAGATCGCCGAGGAGTCCGGATTCGAGGCGCGCGCAGCGAAGCTCGCAGCCGTCTGGGACTACCGCAGGCAAGGCCATGTCTCGCGACATCCGGCGTCGATCTACAAGATGTTCTTCCTCTGCGAGATCAGCGGCGGGACCGCCCGCCCCGGCGTGGAGACGAGCGACGTGGCCTTCTTCGCCAGCGACGCCCTGCCCGACCTCTCGCCGGGCCGGATCACCGCGGCGCAGATCCAGCGCATGTTCGCCCACCACGACGAGGAGCAGCTCGCGACGGAGTTCGATTGAAGCGCGCGCTTACAGGCCGAGGGCCTGGCGGAACCACTCCACCGTCGGCCGCAGCCCCTCTTCCAGCGAAACCTTCGGCTCCCACCCGAGCAGCGTGCGCGCGCGGGTGATGTCCGGCTGGCGCTGCCGGGGATCGTTCTCCGGCAGCGGACGCACCGAGCGGACGCGGCCGCCCTTGCCCACCACCCTGCGGACCGTCTCGGCGAACTCGAGCAGCGTCATCTCGCGCGGGTTGCCCAGGTTCACCGGGCGCCCGTCGCCCTTTTCGAGGAGCAGGAGGAGGCCGGTCACCAGATCTTCCACGTAGCAGAAGCTGCGGGTCTGGGTGCCGTCGCCGAAGACGGTGAAGTCCTCGCCCTTCAGCGCCTGGGTGACGAAGGCGGGAACCACGCGCCCGTCGTCGGTGCGCATGCGCGGGCCGTAGGTGTTGAAGATGCGCGCCAGCCGCCAGGGCGTGCCGTGGACGCGCCCGAACGAGGTGATCAGCGCCTCGGAGAAGCGCTTGGCCTCGTCGTAGCAGGCGCGAGGCCCGACGGGGTTCACGTTTCCGAAGTACTCCTCGCGCTGCGGATGTTCGAGCGGGTCGCCGTACACTTCCGAGGTGCTCGCGTGCACCAGGACGGCGCCCGACCGCCGCGCGAGCTCGAGCGCGTTGCGCGTGCCGAGCGAGCCGACGTCCAGCGTCTCCAGCGGCAGCTTCGCGTAGTCGATCGGCGAGGCCGGCGAGGCCAGGTTGAAGACCGCGTCCGCGGGGCCGATCACCGGGATGGGCCGGCAGATGTCGTGGTCCACGAAGGCGTAGCGCGCCTCGCCGCGGTGGCGATCGGCATTGTCGCGCCTGCCGGTGAGGATGTTGTCGACCGCCACCACCTCGTCGCCGCGCGCGAGCAGCCGATCGACGAGATGGCTGCCGACGAACCCCGCTCCGCCCAGCACCACCGCCCGCACTACTTCGTCCTGCCGTACCGGTCCTCGAGCCGGACCACGTCCTGCAGCTCGGGCGTGCTGGCCTCGAGCACGTCGCAGTCGGTCTCCGCGATCATCCGGTGGCGCAAGAGCGGAGTGATGTGGAACGCCTCGCCCGGGCCGAGCACCCGGTCCTGCATCTCTTCGCCCTCGCCGCCGGTCTGGAAGCGCATCCTGCCCGAGAGCATGTAGACGGTCTCGTCCTTCTGCAGATGGTACTGCAGGCTCAGCGCATGGCCGGCCTTGATGTGCAGGATCTTGCCCACGTAGCGGGCCGTGTGCGCCCAGATCAGCTCGTGACCCCAGGGCTTCTCGACGCGGACGGGTTTGGATTCGGGCATGTTCAGCGCGTCGGCATCACGACGGCTGCGGTGCGCAGCTCGCGCTCGACGTCCTTGCGGAAGCGGTTGGCGGAATCCTTGTCGCGGAACGATCCGACCCGGACGCGGTACCAGGTGCCCCTGGCGCCGAGCCTGGCCTCCACCACGTAGGGCTTGAGTCCCGCGCCGCGGACGCGACTCTCCAGCCGCGCGATCTCCGAGCGGTCCTGCGAGGCGCCGACCTGCACCGTGTACGCGCCGGGGTCGTGCGGCGGGGGAGTCAGCGCGACGGCTCCCGCGGCGGGCACTTGCACCGGCTCTTCCGCGGCAGGAGCGACGAGCAGCGGCGCCCGCTGCGGCGGGGCC
>DASTGQ010000570.1:0-5792 GCA_035718985.1 Gemmatimonadaceae bacterium | reverse complement strand
CCTTCGAGCACCTGCTGGCGGAGGTTGTACTTGCCGCGGTCCGCGCGCATCGTCCCGTTCTTCACGCCCTCGGCCGTGTTGAACGTCGTTCGCACGTTCTTCAGCAGGTACCGCGTGTTGTCGTCGAAGATGTAGGCCGAGTCGGCGAAGAGCTCGCCGCGCTGCACCCCGTCGCCCGTGAGCACGTAATGCACGTTCTGCATCACCTGCTCGGCGCTATCGGCCAGCGACGCTCCGGTCTTGACGGGCGGCTTGCTCCCCTGCCGCGAGCAACCGGCGACGGCGAAAGCAAGAGCAGCGGCAGCCAGCGCGATGAACCGAGTCATGCGACCCGCGCCCGGAGCAGGTCGTGAAGATGCACGACGCCGACGAGGCGTCCGCGCTCCCCGATCACCGGCATGGCCATGATGCCGTTCAACTCCATGCGATACGTGACCGCGCTGGCCAGCTCGCCCGCGCGCGCGCTCCGCGGCTCCCGCGTCATGATCCGCTCCACCCGCTGGCCAAGCACATCGCCTTCGCGCTCCATGAATCGAGTGAGGTCTCCGGCGGTCAGCACACCCAGCACGTTCTCGTCGGCGTCGGCGACGATGACGATCCCCCGCTGTTCGGCCAGCACCACCACCGCCTCGCGAAGCGTCGCGCTCGGCGGCAGCACGGGGAGCGGCTGCTTCAGCATCACGTCGTCCACGAGCGTGACGAGCCGCCTGCCCAGCGCCCCACCCGGGTGAAGACGAGCGAAGTCCTCCCGACGAAAACCCTTGTGCTCGAGGAGCGCGACGGCCAACGCGTCGCCCACTGCCAGTGCAGCCGTGGTGCTGGTGGTCGGCGCCAGGTCGTGCGGACAGGCCTCCTCGCGAACCCACGCATCCAGCGCGACATCGCTGAGGCGTGCCAGCGCGGAGTCCGAACGCCCGGTGATGGCGATGGTTCGTACCCCCAGCCCCTGCAGGTGTTCGAGCAGCACGAGCAGCTCGTCGGACTCGCCCGACTTGGAGAGGAGGATGGCGACGTCGTCGGGGCCAACGATGCCGAGGTCGCCGTGCGCGCTCTCGACCGGGTGAAGGAAATACGCCGGCGTGCCGGTGGACGTGAGCGTCGCGGCGATCTTGCGGCCGATCAGTCCCGACTTGCCCACCCCCGCCACGATCACGCGCCCCTTCGAGTCGGCGATCATCAGCACCGCGCGCGCGAAAGGCTCCGACAGTCGCTCTTCCACTGCCACGAGCGACTCCCGCTCCAGGCGAATCACTCGTCGCCCGCGCTGGATGATCTCGTCCGGACTCACGCCACCGGCTCCGCGTGCGGCAGCGACCGTTCGGCAACGTACTTGTCCGTGACCGCCTGCCACTCCCCGCGAGCCTTGAGGAGCAGCTCGGCAAACTCGCGAATGGCGCCCTTACCGCCGGAGCGCTGGAGCTGCAGCGAGCAGGCAGCCTTGACCTCGGGAACGGCGTTGCCGACGGCGACAGGCAACCCGACGCGCTTCAGCACGGCCATGTCGGGAAAGTCGTCGCCGATGAAGGCCGCCTCCGAGAGCGCGATCCGGTGCCGCTCGAGCATGGCGAGGAAGCTGGGAAGCTTCTGCGCCTGGGCGTCCTGGGCGACGTCCTCGATCCCGAGCTCGGCGGCGCGCAGGCTCACGCTGTCGGACACGCGACCGGTGACGATCGCGACGCGGATGCCCGCGCTGCGCATGAGGTAGATCCCGAGTCCGTCCTGGATCTCGTAGCGCTTGAACTCCATCGGCTGCCCATCGACGGCACCGAGGTAGATACCACCGTCGGTGAGGACGCCGTCCACGTCGAGCCCGACGAGGCGAATGGAGCGCGCGCGCGCCTCGTCAATCATGCGCGAACCCGCTGCCAGACGTCCACGGCGCGCAGCACCAGGTCATCGAGCCGATCGAGTGGCATCATGTTGGGGCCATCGCTCGGCGCGTGCGCAGGGTCCGGGTGCGTCTCCATGAACAGTCCGTCGACGCCGACCGCACACGCGGCAAGCGTGAGCGACGGGATGTACTCGCGCGCGCCGCCACTCGCGCCACCCTCGCCTCGACCCGGCTGCTGCACGCTGTGCGTGGCATCGAAGATCACCGGCGCGTCGCACGCCGCACGCATGCGCGCGAAGGAGCGATAGTCCACGACCAGGTCGCCGTAGCCGAAGAAGGTGCCGCGCTCGGTCACGGCCACCTGCGCGGTCCCGGAGCGACCGGCGTCGCCGAATCCGGCGCGAACTTTCTCCACCGCCCCGCGCATGCCTTCGGGATGCATCCACTGCCCCTTCTTCACGTTCACGGGCTTGCCCGTCGCGCCGGCGGCGACGAGCAAGTCCGTCTGGCGGCAGAGAAAAGCGGGGATCTGCAGCACGTCCACGACCTGGCCGGCGGGCTCGCACTGCTCCGGAAGATGGACATCGGTCAGCACGGGAAGGCCGCTCGCACGCTTCACGCGATCGAGCGCGGCGAGCCCCTGCTCCAGTCCCGGACCGCGAGTCGCTCCGGGATTCGACCGATTCGCCTTGTCGAAGCTCGCCTTGTAGATGATGCCACCCGGTACCTGCTCGGCGAGCCGCGCGAGGTGCTCGGCGACCCGCAGGTTGAGCGCGTCATCCTCGAGCTGGCAGGGGCCGGCGATGAGAAACAGTGCATCGCGCCGAAAGCGTGCTGTCATCAGACGTTGACCGCGCTCGTGCGAGGCGCCGCCTCGTGCTCCGTGCGCCGGCGCCGGCGGGCACCGGCGGCCGCGGCGATGAATCCCGCGAAGAGCGGATGCGGGCGCGTCGGCCGCGACTGCAGTTCCGGGTGGAACTGGCAGCCGATGAACCAGGGGTGATCCGGAAGCTCCACGATCTCCACGAGCTGACCGTCCGGAGACAGGCCGCTCAGTCGCATTCCGTGCTGGACGAAGGTGTCGCGGTAGGCGTTCGAGACCTCGTAGCGGTGGCGGTGACGCTCGCTCACTTCGGCGACGCCGTAGATCTCGGCGGCGCGACTGCCACGGGTGAGGCGGCACGGATAGGCGCCTAGGCGCATCGTGCCCCCCATGTCGGTGACGTGCTGCTGCGACTCCATGAGCGAGATCACGGGGTCCGAGCACTCGGGGGCAAACTCGGACGAATGACTGTCGTCGAGCCCGCAGACATTGCGCGCGAACTCGATGATGGCCGTCTGCATGCCGAGGCAGATGCCGAAGAAGGGAACGCCGGACTCGCGGGCCTCGCGAATCGCTTCCACCATTCCCTCCACGCCACGCACTCCAAAGCCTCCCGGCACGAGCACGCCGTCGTATCGGGACACGATCTCCCGTGCCGCCTCCGCGCTGCTGAAGCTGTCGCTCGAGACCCAGCTGATGTCCACGCCGACGTCGTTGGCGATACCGCCGTGGATGAGCGCCTCCTGGACGCTCTTGTAGCTGTCCACGAAGTCGGTGTACTTGCCAACGACGGCGATGCGCACCCGCTCGCGTGGCTGAACGATGCGCTGGACCATCTCGCGCCATGGGGCCAGCTCTGGCGCGGGGCGCTCGAGACCGAGCTTCTGGATGACCTTGTCGTCGAGCCCCTGCTCGCGGAAAGCGAGGGGGATGGCGTAGATGGTCTTCACGTCCGGGCTCTCGATCACCGCGCCGAACTCCACGTTGCAGAACAACGCGATCTTGCGCTTGATCTCGTCCGAAACCGGCCGTTCCGTGCGCACGATGAGGATGTCCGGCTGGATACCGATCTCCATCAGCTCGCGCACGGAGTGCTGCGTCGGCTTGGTCTTCAGCTCACCGGCGGCCGCGATGTAGGGAATGAGCGTGAGGTGAACGAAGATGGCGTTCTCGCGGCCGACGTCGTGACGGAACTGGCGGATGGCCTCGAGGAAGGGCAGCGACTCGATGTCGCCGACCGTGCCGCCGATCTCGACGATCACCACGTCGTTCTCGGGGGCGAGACGCCGGATGCAGCTCTTGATCTCGTCGGTGATGTGCGGGATCACCTGCACCGTGGAGCCGAGGTACTCGCCGCGACGCTCCTTCGTGATCACGTTGAGGTAGATGCGACCCGTCGTGACGTTGTTCGCCTGCGAGAGCGATCGGTCGATGAAGCGCTCGTAGTGCCCCAGGTCGAGGTCGGCCTCTGCCCCGTCGTCGGTGACGAAGACCTCACCGTGCTGGAAGGGCGACATCTTGCCCGGGTCCACGTTGAGGTAGGGGTCGAACTTCATCATCGTCACGCGGAGCCCGCGCTCCACGAGGAGCCTCCCGAGGGAGGCAGCGGCGATCCCCTTGCCGAGGGAGGAGACCACGCCGCCGGTGACGAAGATGAACTTGGTCGGGAACTGTCGCGGACTCGTCTGCATCAACTCTCGCTCGGAAGGAAGTTCGACCACTCTCGGTTGGCGCGTTCGAGATCGGCCTCGGTATCGATGCCGGCCCGCACCGGCCCGTCGATCAGGGCCACGCCCATCCGCATCCCCGCGGCGAGTGGCCGGAGCTGCTCGAGGCGCTCGATCCGCTCGAGCGGATGTGGCGGCAAGCCGACCCAGCGGCGAAGGGCGCCCGGAGTGTAGGCATAGACGCCGACGTGATGCAGCACGCGCGGGTGAAGTGTCTCCACGTCGGACGCATCGCGCAGGAACGGAATGGCAGCCCGCGAAAAATACA
Source organism: Gemmatimonadaceae bacterium (assembly GCA_035718985.1). Taxonomy (GTDB): domain Bacteria; phylum Gemmatimonadota; class Gemmatimonadetes; order Gemmatimonadales; family Gemmatimonadaceae; genus AG11. The sequence goes on along the minus strand of DASTGQ010000570.1, from coordinate 1,143 downwards.
TCGCCGCGCCGTCGTCGGCAGCGACGACTTTCACGACGTCCGGGACGCGAAGGATCGCTTCGCCCGCATGCGCCGCGGCCGTGCCGAGTGGGAAACCCCGAGAGATCTGGTACAGGGCGCCACGGACGGCTGCCTCGGGCACGAACGGCTCGTCGCCCTGGACGTTGACGATGGCGTCGAATCCCGCCATCTCGGGGAGGGCAGCCACTTCGGCCACCCGATCGGTGCCGGACGGGTGGTCGGGCCGGGTCAGGACTGCCTCGCCGCCGGCGGCGCGCACGTGTGAGGCGATGTCCTCGCTGTCGGTGGCGACGACGACGCGATCGGCGAGGGCGAGCGCGCGGACCCGCTCGAGCACGCGGACGACGAGGGGGGTACCGGCGAGGAGCCGCAGGGGCTTGCGCGGGAGTCGCGTGGCGCCGAGACGCGCCGGTATGACGGCGAGCGTCTTCACGTGCAACCGGGGCGGCCAGCCGCCGGGAAGGTGTGCGCGGAGCGCGCGCCGGACGCAACTTTCACGCCAGCCAAGATACGGCGCGAGTCACAGTTGCGCAATCGAGCGGACGAGACCGGCGCGGAGGATGATCCCTCTCCCGGTCACGACGTCGAACGCTACATCGACAGCGAGATGCCGACGCCGACCTTGGTGCGCTTCCGGCCGGCGACGGCGGTGTTGACGTCGAGATGCAGCGCGCTGAGGCCGATGCCCACTCCGATCTCGTGCTGCAGCGACGGGAGTGAGCCGATACCGGCGGCGCCGAGGGCATCGCGGACCGACAGTACCGGCGAGCCGATGAAGGGAAGCTGGATCGCCTCGATCGGGATCAGGTAGCGATTCTCGAGGAAGAGCAACGCGTCCCCGCCCTGTTCCAGCAGGTCCATGGTCGCCAGGGTGCCGCTGCCGCCAAGGTACGCGTAACGCGCTCGTGGGACGGCGTCACCGGTAGTTGCCACGCCGTGTGCCTTCATGCGCAGCGACTGCGAACCGAACGTGGGAAACTGGGCCGACGCATGGAAGGTGAGCTGCAGGAAGCGCGACGTGCCGGCGGGGCTGGTGACGCCCTGCTCGGCGCGCACGTATCCGTGCCCCGAGATACCACTGGCATCGACGGTCCAATCGGCGCCAGCGAGCGCGGAACGCAG
>DASTGQ010000569.1:0-3971 GCA_035718985.1 Gemmatimonadaceae bacterium | reverse complement strand
ATGCGATCGTGCTGCCGTTGCTCCTCCTCGGAGCGGAGCTCACGCTCGCGGAATCTCCCGGCTAGCGGCCGCGCACGCCGGAGCTGCGCGCCTTCGGCCTGATGCTCGTGCTCCTCTCCGTTGCACACCTCTACGTGCTCGGGCTGATCCACGGCGGCATCGCCGGCTTCGTGTCGTATCCCGCCTTCGAGTACCTGCACATGACGGCGCTGGACCGTGCCGGTACGATGGCGCTCCTGCTGCCGCGCATCGCCCGGCTCCTGGTGTTCCCGACGCGCCTGCTCGGAGACTACTCCCCCACCGACATCCCGCTCGCGCAGGGCTTCGATCCGCTCGAGCTGCCCGGGATCTTCATCGCCGTGGCGTTCGTGCTGCTCGTCGTGGCGCTCCGGCGCCGGTCACCGGTGGCGAGCTTCGGCCTGCTCTGGGTCATCATCGCCTTCCTTCCCGTGAGCAACCTGCTCGTGCCAACGGGCTTCGTGATCGCCGAGCGCACGCTCTTCTTTCCCAGCGTGGGCATCGTGCTCGTGGCGGGCGCGGTCATCGCGCACCTGATGTCCGTGTCGCAGCACCGGCAACGGTGGGTGGCCGCCACCGCCTTCGGCGCGCTCGTGCTCCTCGGGCTCGGGCGCAGCATCGACCGCCAGCGCGTGTGGAAGAACAACGACGTGTTCTTCGACACGCTCGTGCGCGACGCCCCCGACAGCTATCGCGCGCACTTCCTGCGCGGCCAGCTGATGCGCGCCGAGAGCCGGCCCGCGGAGATGGAAGCGGAGTACCAGCGCGCCATCAAGCTCTTTCCGTATGATCCGCGCATGATACTCGTCGTCGCCGCGGACTATCACAACGTGGGCGCGTGCGGCATCGCCGACGCGTACCTCCGATGGGCGTTCGCCCTCGAGCCCAGGGCGTCGGAGGGACGGGTGGCGTACGTGCAGTGCCTCGTGCACGACAAGCAGTGGAAGGCCGCGCGCGATGAGGCGCTCACGGCCTTCCGCGTCGTCCGGCCGTCGGATGTGCGACGCTTGCGCCAGTTGCTCGTCTCTGTGGACAGCGCCCTCGGTCGCCCGCTTCCACGACGTGACACCTCGATCGACCAGCGCATTGCAATCCGCTAGACATTCGGCGAATTCCTTCACTCCGCATCACCCACCTGCCTGGAACCAATTCGCTAACTCGTTGCGGGACCAAGAGATCCACCGCGGTGCCGGCTTGGTCCGCCAGTTGCCTTACACGGTGCCGTCAGCTTCACCAGTACCTCCCGCCGACGGCGAACTGCCGTCAACTCCCTCCCTGAGAGATCCCATGACTCACATTCGCAAGGGCTTTACGCTCATCGAGCTCCTGATCGTCGTCGTGATCATCGGCATTCTGGCCGCGATCGCGATCCCGAAGTTCGCCAACACCAAGACCAAGGCGTACCAGACGGCCATGAAGTCGGACCTGCGCAACCTGGTCACCGCCGAAGAGGCCTTCTTCTCGGATTCTGGCTACTACCGCGCTCCGTACACGCCTGTCGGCGTCCTGGGTGATACGGTCCTGAAGTTCCGCCCCTCGACGAGCGTGTCCAATGTGAAGATCGTGACGGGCGCTGGCTCGTGGACGGCCACGGTGACGCACACGCAGATCCCTGCGCCGTTCACCTGCGGCATCGGCGTGAACACCACCAATCCGCTCCCCGGCATGACGGCCGCGGGCGACGGTGAGCCGGTTTGCGCGGCGGTTGCCCAGCCGTAATCAGGACACGCCGGTAGGGCCGCTCCGCGGCTCCCCGGCAGCAGGAAAGACGCGGCACATCGGACAACTCCGGTGTGCCGCGTTCCTTTCCCAGGTGCTGCACCTGCCCGCATGACGTCCGCGGTCGCGGTTCGTCTCTCAGGGTAGCCACTCCCGCCAGGCTATGTCTTCATCCGCTTCACCACGGCTCCCGTCCCTCCGCACCGAGCTCCTCGCCACCTTCGCCGTGCTCGCCCTCGCGGCGCTGGTGTTTGCGGTGGCGAGCGTGGTGCTGCTCTACGACGCCGCTGACCCCGCGCGCGGCGCGCTCTACATCTGCCTGCTCATCGCTGCCGACGTCCTCGTCGTCGTCGCGTTCGGCGCGTACCGGCTTCGTCATCTCGTGCTCCAGCCCCTCCGCGCCGCGGCAGCCACCGCCGAGCAGGTCGCTGACGGCGACCTGCACGTGCGCCTGGCCGACCAGCCGTCGCGCGAGCTGCAGCAGCTGGCCGTGAGCGTCAACCGCATGACGGAGCGCCTGCTGCACGAGCAGGCGCAGCTCGTCCGTGCCGAGAAGCTGGCCAGCGTCGGGCGGCTGGCGGCCGGCATCGCCCACGAGATCGGCAACCCGCTCGGCGCGCTCAACGGCTATGCGCACCTGCTGAAAGCCGCCGCGCAGGAGGCGTCGGCACGCGAGGCGGTCAGCGGCGTGGAGCGCGAGACGGCACGCATCGATCGCATCGTGCGCGGGCTGCTGGACTACGCCCGCCCGCGCCGGCCCATCCCCACCCCGATCGACATCAACGACACGCTGCGCCGCGTCGTGGACCTGCTGAGCGCGCAGGGGCACCTGCGCCGCGTGTCGCTGGTCATGGAGCTGGCCAACGAGGGGCCGTTCGTGCACGGCGAGCAGCACGAGATGGAGCAGGTGTTCGTGAACCTGCTGCTCAACGCCGCCGATGCGGTGGAGCACAACGGCACGATCGCCATCCGCACGGCGTGCATGCCGAGCGAGATGCTGGAAGCCGGCGCGCCGCGGCGCTCCGGCGATTCGCGCTTCACGCTCGTGCCCCATCCGCCGACGCCGCGCGTCCAGCACTGGCTGGGCAGCGAGCGACGGTCGTCGTGGGTGGTGAAGGTCGTCGTCGCCGACTCGGGGCCCGGCGTGGCCGCCGAGCACGCCGAGCGCATCTTCGATCCCTTCTTCACCACCAAGGAGCCGGGGAAGGGCACCGGCCTCGGGCTCGCCATCGTGGCGCGGGTGGTCGAGAACCTGGATGGCATCGTCTGGGTGGATCGCGCGCGCGAGGGCGGTGCTGCATTCCACCTGCTCTTCCCGCTCGCCGAGGAGTCGTTCGCACTCGATGACCCGATGATGATCCCGAGGGAATGGCGCGCATGAACGTGCTCGTCGTGGACGACGAGCTCGGGCTGCGGCAAACGCTCACGCTGATCCTCAGGGCCGAAGGGCATGACGTCCGCGCGGCGAGCGACGGTGCGGATGCGCTGCGCCAGCTCGCCGAGGCGCCGGCCGACATCGTGCTCTGCGACGTGCGCATGCCGGGCCTCGACGGGCTGGGCTTCCTCGAGCGCTACGGCGCGTCGAGGGGCTCGGCACTGGTCATCATGATGAGCGCGTACGGGGACGACGACGCGGCTGTCGAGGCCATCCGCCGCGGGGCGTACGACTTCATCGCCAAGCCGTTCCGCGCCGACCAGGTCCTGCTGGTGCTGCGGAAGGCCATCGAGCGGGAAGGATTACGTCGCGAAGTGGCGCAGCTGCACCAGGAGCTCAGCGCGCTTCGCGCCCCAACCGGCATCGTCGGTCGCAGCCCGCTGATCGCCGCGGCGCTCGCCGTCGCCGAGAAGGTGGCGCGCCATCCATCCACCGTCCTCGTCACCGGCGAGAGCGGCACGGGCAAGGAGCTCATCGCGCGCCACATTCATCGCAGCAGCCCGCGCGCGTCGGCACCGTTCGTCGCGGTCAACTGCGGCGCCATCCCCGAGACGCTGCTCGAGAGCGAGCTGTTCGGCCACGCCAAGGGCGCCTTCACGGGCGCCAGCGCGGCGCGCCGCGGCCGGATCGCCGCCGCCGACGGCGGCACCCTCTTCCTGGACGAGATCGGCGAGCTGCCCCTCAGCCTCCAGGTGAAGCTCCTCCGCGTGCTGCAGGAGCGCTGCTACGAGCCGGTCGGCGCGGCCGAGTCGGTGCCCGCCAACTTCCGCCTGGTGGCCGCCACCAACCGCGACCTGGC
>DASTGQ010000568.1:0-2054 GCA_035718985.1 Gemmatimonadaceae bacterium | reverse complement strand
GTCCTCCGGTCCTCCGGTCCTCCGGTCCTTCGGTCCTTCGGTCCTTCGGTCCTTCGGTCCTCCTAGTTCTGATGGCTGCCGCCCGGCTGCGAGATCTGCTCGACGGTGCGCTCCACGTGGCCTTCGTTCTTCGCCTTGCGGGCGAGATCGGCCTGCGAGACCACGCCGATGAGCGAGCCGCGCTCGTCCACGATCGGGACGCGGCGCACCTGCTCGCTGCCCATCAGCTGCATCACCGACTCGACGCTGTCGCTCGGCCGTGCCGTACGCACGCCGCTCGACATCACGTCGCGCACCGGCGAGTCGGCCGCGCGTCCCTCCGCCACCGTGCGGACGGCGATGTCGCGATCGGTGATGACGCCCACGAGCCGGCCGCGCGTCTCGGCCCCGCCCACGCGCTCGATCACCGGGACCATCCCGACATCCTCTTCCTTCATCAGCCGCGCGGCCTCCGACACCGGCGTGTCGGGCGTGACCGTGCAGGGATCCTTGGACATGAGCTCGGAGATGTTCATCGTGGTCCTCGATTGCTGAGGTGCGTCTGCGCTGCTCCACGTCTCGGGAGCGCTGGAGTGCACCGAGGCGCAAGCGACGTGCCGAGCGCGGTGAATTGACAGCGTCCCGACGCGCGACGAGCATTCCGGCGTGCCACGATCCCGCATCGAGATCCCCGATCTCACCGACGCCCGACCGAAGGACGTGCTCGAGCTCGCCCGCAAGCTCGACGTGCGATTCCTCCGCCTGCAGTTCACCGACATCCTCGGCGTCAACAAGAACGTCGAGGTGCCCGCCTCGCAGTTCGAGAAGGCGCTCGCTGGCGACATGATGTTCGACGGCTCCAGCATCGAAGGCTTCGTGCGCGTGGAGGAGAGCGACATGCTCCTCGCGCCCGACCTCACGACGTTCCGCGTGTTCCCCTGGGGCGAGCCGGATGCGCGCGTGGGGCGGCTCATCTGCGACATCAACCTTCCTTCGGGCGAACCCTTTCCCGGCGATCCGCGTGGCGCGCTCAAGCGCGTGCTCGGCAAGGCGTCGGCGATGGGCTACACGATGAACGCGGGGATGGAAGCCGAGTTCTTCATGTTCAAGCGCGGGCCCAACGGCGAGCCCACCACGCAGACGCACGACGTGGGCGGCTACTTCGACCTGGCCCCGGTGGACCTTGGCGAGGACGCGCGGCGTGCCATCGTGGACGACCTGGAGCAGATGGGCTTCGAGGTGGAAGCGGCGCACCACGAGGTGGCGCACGGCCAGCACGAGATCGACTTCCGCTTCGCCGACGCGCTCACGACGGCCGACAACATCGCGACCTTCCGGTTCGTCGTGAAGGCAGTGGCGCAGCGCTTCGGGCTCGCGGCGTCGTTCATGCCCAAGCCCATCTTCGGGCAGAACGGCAGCGGGATGCACACGCACCAGTCGCTGTTCCGCGGCAAGGTGAACGCGTTCTGGGACGAGAAGGCGCAGTGGGAGCTGAGCGAGATCGCGCTCGCCTACATCGGCGGGCTGCTGCGCCATGCGCGCGGCTGCTGCGCCATCACCAATCCGCTCGTGAACTCGTACAAGCGGCTTGTGCCCGGCTACGAGGCGCCGGTGAACGTCGCGTGGAGCATGCGGAACCGCTCACCGATGCTGCGCATCCCCGAGCGGCGCGGGCTCGGCACGCGGGTGGAGCATCGCGTCCCCGATCCGGCCGCCAACCCCTACCTCGCGCTCGCCGTCATGCTCGCCGCGGGACTCGATGGCATCCGCACCAAGGCCGACCATCGCGAGCCGGTGAACGAGAACATCTGGGAGATGAGCCACCGCGAGAAGCGGCGCCTGCGCATCGATGACCTGCCGCACAACCTGAGCGAGGCGTGCGACGAGCTGGAGAAGGACGACGTCGTGACCACGGCGCTCGGGCCGCATATCACGGCGCAGTTCCTCGCCGCCAAGCGACAGGAGTGGAGCGAGTACATCACCCAGGTGTCGACGTGGGAGCTGGAGAACTACCTGGCGAAGTACTAATTGTTTTGCCGCGCAACGACTTACGGTGGTTGTGTGCCGGATCTTCC
>DASTGQ010000567.1:0-2079 GCA_035718985.1 Gemmatimonadaceae bacterium | reverse complement strand
GAAGGCGAAGGCGTTTTTCGCGACCTTGAACAGCGCGAATCGATACGCCATCCTGTTCCGGATCCAGACGGTGAAAAGAGCCGAGACGCGCGCGAAGAAGATCGAGCAGTTCGTCGGCATGTTGGAGCGGCACGAGGTGATCCACGCGTAGCGCGGACGCGCCTCGCTACGGCGTCATCCGTCTCGCGGATCGTGGGGAATGTACGGGCACGCTGCAATGGCCCGTGAAGTTCGTGCGCGGAGCGGAGCCGACGCCTGCTATCAGGAATGGCGCGACCGCGTGGACATCAAGCGAGCGGCGAAGGACGAACCATGGGGCGCGCGGACGTTCGACCTGCTCGATCCGTTCGCCAACAGCATCTTCGTCATGGGGCCACCGAGGACATGAGACGAGTCACCGGCATCGGCGGGATCTTCTTCAAGGCGAAGGATGCGCCTGCGCTGCAGGCGTGGTACAAGCGCCACCTCGGCATCGACGTCCAGGCGTGGGGCGGCGCCGCGTTCGCGTGGACGGATGCCAATGGCACTCCCGTTGGAGGCACGACCGTGTGGTCCGTCGCGCCGGCGACGAGCGAGCAGTTCGCGCCGAGCGCTGCTTCGTTCATGATCAACTACCGCGTCGAGGACCTGCACGCCCTCGTGCGCGTGCTGAAGGCGGAAGGGTGCAACGTGCTCGACCGCATCGATGACTCCGAGTACGGGAAGTTCGCGTGGCTGATCGATCCCGAAGGAAACAAGGTGGAGCTGTGGCAGCCACCGGCCGGCCAATGAGACGCATCCATCGCGTGGTCGAGCTACTGCTGGTCCTGACCATGGTGCTTCCGTTGGAGACGGCGCTTGCGCAGGCGGACACTTCCGCGAGTCCGCCACGCACGCTCGTGGGTACCTGGCGTGGCACTTCGACGTGCCGACCGGTCGGAAAGCCCGCCTGTCACGACGAGATCGCCGTCTATCACTTCCGGCACGTCGACTCGGCGTCCGCGAGCGCCACCGCGGGCGCGCGTAGCGCCGGGAGTGTCGACGCTGGCCCGGTGGAGCACCTCGTGCTGCAGGGGAACAAGGTGGTAAATGGGGTGGAGGAGGAGATGGGGACGATGAAGTGCACCTACGACCCCGCTTCGGGGAACGTCGTCTGCCCGATGCGCGACTGGCGGTGGGTCTTTCGCGCGGTGACTGGCCCCGCTGGCATCACGCTCACCGGCACCCTCCGGAATCCCGCTGGCGTGGTGTGGCGCGACATCCGTGTCACGAGGAGCTCGACCGTACCCTGACGCTCGATCGGCCACCGGCGCCGATGGATCCATCATCGCGCCCGGCCGACGATTTCGATCGGCTTCTTGCGTCCCGCCGCGCCATTGCAGCCGCAATCGGCCGACCTATTCGAGGACGGGCTGGTACAACTCCACTACCTTGTGAAGCGCGACTCATGATGACGGAGGAACCGAGATGCCCTGCCTGATGGTGCTCCTTGCGCTTGCCATGCCGAGGCTGGTGGTGGTCTGCCTCTGGTTCTTCACGCACTGGTTCCAGGGGATCTTCAACAACCTGCTCTGGCCGATCCTGGGCTTCATCTTCCTGCCGACGACGCTGCTCTGGTATACGGCGGTGCAGCACTGGTTCGGCGGGCAGTGGACGCTCTGGCCGGTGGTCGGGATGGTGGTGGCGCTGATGATCGACATGTCGCCGGCCTCCGGCCGTCGTCGTCGAGCAGTTCGCGACTGAGCGATGAAGCGTCTGGAACGGCTCGGTGTCGCCCGGACGCCGAACGGCACGGAGCTCGTGCTGTACCGCCACGACGGCGCATACCTCATCCGTGCCGACGGCGTGGAGCTGATGTCCACGCGTCGTCACCTCTCCGAACGGCGCCTCGCCGAGGTCGCCTGCGCAGGATCCGTCGACGTGCCGGGTGCGCGCGTGCTGATCGGCGGCCTCGGCCTCGGGTTCACGCTGCGCGCCGCGCTCGAGTCGCTGCCCGGGGACGCGGAGGTGGTGGTCGCCGAGCTCGTGCCCGAGGTGATCGAGTGGAACGCCGACCCCGAGTACGACCTGTCAGCCGAAGCGTTGCGGGATCTCCGGGTG
>DASTGQ010000566.1:0-4763 GCA_035718985.1 Gemmatimonadaceae bacterium | reverse complement strand
ATGACGAGCCACGCGAGCGGCAGCATCGTCACCAGCGCATAACGAGCACGCCCCATCTTGATGATCACGGTCGTGCCCACGCAGAGCGCGACGGCGGCGAGGAGCTGATTCGAGATCCCGAACAGTGGCCAGAGCGAATTGATGCCGCCCAGTGGGTCGATCACGCCCTGCCAGAGGAAGTGGCCCCACATGAGGACGAAGATCGCGCTGGCCAGCGCCACGGCGGGCGGCCAGGAGATGACGCCGAACTTCGGCCACACGTGCTTGCCGACGTCCTGGAGCATGAACCGCCCGACGCGCGTGCCGGCGTCGAGCGTGGTGAGGATGAACAGCGCCTCGAACATGATGGCGAAGTGGTACCAGAGCGCGAGGGCGCCGTCGCCACCGAGCGCATTGTTGAAGATGTGCGCCATGCCCACGGCGAGGCTCGGCGCGCCGCCCGTGCGCGAGAGGAGCGAGGTCTCGCCCACCTGCCGCGCGAGCGTCTCCAGCTCCTGCGGGGTGACGACGAAGCCCCACTGCGCCACGGCGGCCGCCGCGCTCTGCGCCGTGGAGCCGAGTGCCGAGGCGGGCGCGTTGATGGCGAAGTAGACGCCCGGCGTGAGCGCGCACGCCGCGATGAGCGCCATCACGGCGACGAACGACTCCACGAGCATTCCGCCGTAGCCCACCATGCGCGCGTCCGTTTCGCGCGCGAGCAGCTTGGGCGTGGTGCCGGAGGCGATGAGCGCGTGAAAGCCCGAGATGGAGCCGCACGCGATGGTGATGAAGGCGAAGGGGAAGAGCGCGCCCGCGAACACCGGCCCCGTGCCGTCGGTGAAGCGCGTGAGCGCCGGCATCTGCAGCGGCGGAAGCGTGACGAGGATTCCCGCGGCCAGCGCCACCACCACGCCGATCTTCACGAAGGCGGACAGGTAGTCGCGCGGCGCCAGCAGCAGCCAGACCGGCATCACGGAGGCGAGGAAGCCGTAGACCATGATGAGGATGGCGAGCGACTTCCCGCTCAGCGTGAACAGTGCGGCGAGTCCCGGATCGCCCGCCACCCATCGTCCCGCGTAGAGCGCGACGATGAGGAGCACGAGCCCGATGGCGGTGGCCTCGAGCACGCGGGCCGGCCGCAGCCAGCGCATGTACGCGCCCATGAGGAGCGCGATGGGGATGGTGAGCCCGATGGTGACGGTGCCCCACGGGCTCGAACGCAGGGCGTTCACCACGACGAGGGCGAGCACGGCGATGAGCACGATCATGATGCCGAGCACCGCCACGGTGGCCGTCACGCCGGCCACGGGCCCGATCTCCTCGCGCGCCATCTGGCCGAGCGTCTTGCCATCGCGGCGAATGGACGCGCAGAGGATCACGAAGTCCTGCACCGCGCCCCCGAGCACCACGCCGACGACGATCCAGAGCACGCCGGGCAGGTAGCCGAACTGCGCGGCGAGCGTGGGACCCACGAGCGGCCCCGGTCCGGCGATGGCGGCGAAGTGGTGGCCGAAGACCACCCACTTGTTCGTCGGGACGTAGTCACGTCCGTCGGAGAGCCGCTCGGCGGGGGTGGGGCGCCGGTCGTCGAGCGCGAAGATGCGGGCCGCGATGAAGGCGCTGTAGAAGCGGTAGCCGATGGCGTACGTGCAGAGGGCAGCCACGAGGAGCCACGCGGCACTCACCGGCTCGCCGCGCGAGAGCGCGAGCAGGCCGAGGGCGAAGGCGCCGAGCAGCGCGACGCCGGTCCACATGACGACGGTGAGGGCGCGGCGCGGCGGCCGGCTCGAGGCGGCAGAGGCTGGCATGGGCGCCAACATGTCCCGGGCGGCGCGGCGGGTCAATGCGCGGCGCACAGATCCCGGCGTGGCTTCGCCCGGGTCGGGTTCGCCGTTTACCTTACGCTCACCCTCACCGATTTGCATGGTGCCATCGCTTACTCGACTATTGTGCGTGCTCTCCATCGGCGTGGCCGCGTGCGCCAGGCCGGCGCCGGAGCCCGCGGAGCCTCCCGTGCCGGCGCGTCCGCTGGCCGTGCTGGTCTCGCAGCAGGTGGTGGTTGCGCCCACGCAGGCGCTGCGCGAGACGGACGCCCTCGGCTGGACGGCCCAGGTGCCACGGTCGCGCGAGCTGCTGCGCGCACTGGATGATTCGATCCGTGCCGAGCTTGCCGCGCGCGGCATCGACAAGCAGTGGGTGTTTCCGGAGGCGCTGGAGCGGGCATCGAAGCTGAATCCGACGTACTCCGTGAACGCCTACGCGCTCGATGCGCGCGACCTCGGGAGCCCGTCGATGGTGGCCGGCGAGCGCATCCCGGGCGCGCTGGCCACGCAGCTCCGCACCATCGTTGCGCTCCAGGAGTCGGCACGCGCCGTGCTCGTGCCGTCGGAGCTCCGCTTCGATCGCCTTCCCTCCGGGGAGGGAATCGCCGTGCTGCACGTCGCGCTGGTGGACGCGCGCATGGGCGACATCCGCTGGATCGGTGACGTGAAGAGCGACCCGTCACCGGCCTTCTCGCGCGGGCTGCTCTCCAGCCTCGCTGCGCACCTTGCCGACCTGATCACGGCCCCCTGAGGCCGACCGACACTAGAAATGGCGATCCCAGTCACCCTCATTCCCGGCGACGGCATCGGGCCGTCCATCAGCAGCGCCACCGTCCGCATCCTCGAGGCGGCGGGCGCCGACATCGAGTGGGATTCGCAGTACGCCGGCCAGGCCGGCGTGGCGAAGTACGGCGATCCGATTCCCGACGCCACGCTGGACTCCATCAAGCGCACGCGCATCGCGCTCAAGGGCCCACTCGAGACACCGGTCGGTGAGGGGTTCCGCTCCATCAACGTCGCGCTGCGCAAGACGTTCGACCTCTACGCCAACGTCCGGCCCGCGCACACCATCGTGAAGGGCGGCCGGTACGAGGACATCGACATCGTGCTCGTGCGAGAGAACACCGAGGGGCTCTACGTCGGCATCGAGCACTACATCAGGATCGGGAGCGATCCACGCGCCGCCGCGGAGTCCATCGCGCTCATCACGCGCGCCGGCTCGGAGCGCATCATCCGGTACGCCTTCGATTACGCGGTCAAGCACGGCCGCAGGAAGGTCACGCTCGTCCACAAGGCGAACATCCTCAAGTATTCGTCGGGGCTGTTCCTGGACGTCGGCCGGATGATCGCGCACGAATACTCGAGCATCGAGTTCCAGGAGATGATCGTGGACGCGACGGCGATGAACCTCGTGCTGCACCCCGAGCGCTTCGACGTCATCGTCACGACCAACCTCTTCGGCGACATCCTCTCCGACCAGATCTCGGGGCTCGTCGGCGGGCTCGGCCTCGCGCCTGGCGCCAACATCGGCCACGGCGGCGCGATCTTCGAGGCGGTGCACGGCACCGCGCCCGACATCGCGGGGAAGGGGATCGCCAATCCCGCCGCGCTCGTGCTCGCGGCCTGCATGATGCTCGAGTACATGAACGAGGACGAACGGGCGACGCGCATCCGCAATGCGCTCGAGACCACGATCCGCGAGAAGAAGACGGTGACGCGCGATCTCGGCGGCACCGCCAGCACCGACCAGTTCACCGACGCGGTCATCGCCCGGCTCTGAGCGCCATGACGACGGTCTTCCACTGCTCCGACCTGCACTTCGGCCATCCGGCCGTCCCGGAGCAGTACGAGGCGATGGAGGCACTGATCGCCGAGCGACGATACGACGTGGTCGCCATCTCGGGGGACCTGTCGCAGCGCGCGCGCTCCGGGGAGTTCCAGCGCGCGCGTGCGTTCATCCGCCACGCGTCAGCCTACAGCAGCGTCATCGTCATCCCGGGCAACCACGACGTGCAGTGGTGGAAGTCCCCGCTCGGCGTCGGTGACGACGACGCCCTGCTCGCCAACTACCGACGCCTCATCGCGGAGGACATCGAGCCGGTGCTCCGCGTGCCCGGCGTCACGTTCGCCGGCCTCAACACCTCGCACGGCGTGACCGCGCAGACGCTGACGTGGAACCTGCGCGACATCTCCATCATCGGGATCATCCGGCGCGCGCAGGTGGACCGGCTGCGTCGCGTCTTTGCCGAGTCGCCGGCCGGCGACGCGCGCGTGATCGTGATGCACCACAATCCAATGAAGGGTGAGCTCTCGCAGCGACACGGCCTCAAGGATACGCGCCGCGCCCTCGGGGCCTTCGCCGATCTTGGCGTGGATCTTGTCCTGTGCGGTCACGACCACCAGGACGCGATCCACTTCGTGGAGCACACGAAGAAGGGCACCGTGATCTCGACGGCGGGCACCGTGTCCAACCGGATGCGTGGCGGCCGCCCGAGCTCCGTCAACAGCATCAGCATCACCCAGGAGCGCATCGAAGTGACCACCCTCGTCTGGTCGACTGCCGAGAACAATTTCACCGCCGGCCCCGCCAGGTGCTTCGAGCGTTGACGCGTCTGCTTCGCGGCCGTCGCGACGCCGCACAGCTGGAGCTCGGATTCCATGCCGGAACGCCGCACAACGCCGCCGAGCTGCTGGCGCGGCTCGAGCACTTCGGACTGAAGCGCATCACGCGATGCCGGCTCACGCGGAACCGGAACGTGATGGTGAGCTTCGGCGGGGGCGAGCTGCGCGTGCACAAGGGCTATCTCTCCGCGCCCGAGGCCGTGCTGCGTGCGATCGTCACCTTCGTCGAGGGGCACACGCGTGCCGAGCGCCGCGCGGCCCAGCGCATCATTCTCGGGTACCCCATCCGTGTCTCGCGGCCGGCCGCGCGGCGCGAGCGGACCCACGAGGACGACCTCG
>DASTGQ010000565.1:0-11508 GCA_035718985.1 Gemmatimonadaceae bacterium | reverse complement strand
TCGCGCGATTCCATTCGCGCGGTGCTCGACACGCTGAACACGGAGCCGTTCTACCGTGGCGTCGTCCCCGACACGGATGCATTTCGCCGTGGGTACTGGGTCGGCCCGACGGTGATCCGTAACGTGAGCGCCGACTCCGAGCTCGCGCGCAAGGAACTGTTCGGCCCCGTACTCGCCGAGTTCACCGCGGACGACCTCGACCACGCGATCGCGCTCGCCAACGATACGCAGTACGGCCTGAGCGCATCGCTGTTCACCCGCGACCTGCGTGCGGCGCTCCGCTACATCGACCGCATCCATGTCGGCCTCGTGCGCGTGAACGGTGACACCACCGGCGTCGATCCGCACGCGCCCTTCGGCGGCATGAAGGGCTCGAGCTCCGGAAGCCGCGAGCAGGGCCCGGCCGCCCGCGAGTTCTACACCGAGATCAAGACCGTCCAGGTGAATCCGTGAGCGGTCCTCCCCCCGTGGCCGGTGCCGCCGGCGACCTGCCGCGCACGATGCGCGTCGTGGACTCGCACACCGAAGGCGAGCCGACGCGCGTCGTCGTCGAGGGATGGCCACTGCCACGCGGCGCCACGATGGCCGACCGCCTCGCCTACATGCGGGCGCATCAGGATCACCTGCGCACCGCAGTGGTGTGCGAGCCGCGCGGGCACGACGCGGTCGTCGGCGCGCTCCTCACGCCGCCGGTGGAACGGGGGTCGGCAGCCGGTATCGTCTTCTTCAACAATGGCACGTACCTCGGCATGTGCGGGCACGGCCTCATCGGCGTCGTGCGCACCCTCCAGCACCTCGGGCGGCTCGAGGCTGGCGCCGTTCGCTTCGACACGCCCGTCGGCACGGTGAGCGCCGAGCTCGCCGCCGACGGCACGGTCACGATCGAGAACGTGCCGGCCTCCGTGCATGCCCGTGACGTCGAGGTGGACGTCCCGGGGTACGGTCGCGTGACGGGCGACGTGGCGTGGGGGGGCAACTGGTTCTTCATCACCCACGCCGACCAGGTGCCGGTGGAGATGGCGCGCGTCGGCGACCTCACGCGCTTCACGCTCGCCATCCAGGACGCCCTGCGCGCCAATGGCGTCACGGGCGCGAAGGGTGGCGACATCGACCACATCGAGATCTCCGCGCCCGCAGGCCGCACCGACGCGGACTGCCGCAACTACGTGCTCTGCTCCGGCGGCGAGTACGACCGCTCGCCGTGCGGGACGGGTACGTCGGCCAAGATGGCCACCCTGCACGCGCGTGGTGAGCTTGCCATCGGCGCACCGTGGCGACAGGAGGGAATCGCCGGCGGCCTGTTCACCGGCTGGCTCACCGCCGGCGCTGATGGCGCGCTCGTGCCGCACATCCGCGGCACCGCGTTCGTCACCGCCGAAGCCACGCTGTGCTTCGATCCCCGCGATCCGTTCCGCGCCGGCATCCGTGCTGCCACGCGTCGTGAGACGGTTCCGGCGTGATGAGCGGCGCGGGCGGCAGCGCGATCGTGATCGGCGCCGGTATCGTCGGCGCAGCGTGCGCGCGTGAGCTTGCCCGAGCCGGCATGTCCGTCACCGTGCTCGAGGCCAGCTACGCCGGTGGTGGCACGACCGCGGCCGGTATGGGCCACCTCGTGGCGATGGATGACTCCCCCGAGCAGCTCGCGCTCACCGCGCTCTCCGTCCGGCTCTGGCATGAGCTGCAGCCCACGCTCGGGGCGGCCATCGAGTTCGATCCCTGTGGCACCATCTGGGTCGCCGAGCGCGAAGAGCACATGACCGCCGTGAGGGAAAAGGCCGAGGTCTACCGTGCGCACGGCGTTGCCTGCGAGGTGCTCACGCCAGCACGCCTCGCCACGCTCGAGCCGAACCTTCGCATCGGCCTCGCCGGCGGCATGCTGGTGCCGCACGATGCGGTGCTCTATCCGCCGGGCGCGGCACTCGCCCTCCTCGATGACGCGCGCGCCCACGGCACGGTCATCCGCGAAGGCTGCGCGGTCGAGGCGATCCAGGCGCACACCGTGCACTGCCGCGGCGAGGTGATGGAAGCGGACGTGATCGTCAACGCCGCTGGCGCCCACGCGGCGGAGCTCACGCCGGGATTGCCCATCGTGCCGCGCAAGGGTCATCTCGCCATCACCGACCGCGCTCCCGGTTTCGTGCGTCATCAGCTCGTCGAGCTGGGCTACCTCGCCAGCGCGCACCAGATGACCAGCGAGTCCGTCGCCTTCAACGTGCAACCGCGTGTCACCGGCCAGGTGCTCGTCGGCTCCTCGCGTGAGCTGGTCGGATGGGACGCGAGCACCAACCGCAGCCTGCTGCGCCAGATGCTCGACCGCGCGGTGAGCTTCATGCCGGCGCTGTCGCGCCTGTCCGTGCTCCGCACCTGGACCGGCTTTCGTCCGGCGACGCCGGACAAGCTGCCGCTCATCGGGCGCTGGGATCCGGTGGACGGTCTCTGGATCGCCGCGGGCCACGAGGGACTCGGCATCACGACCTCGCTGGGCACGGCGCGGCTGTTGTGTGATCTCGTGCTCGGCCGGCCGACGCCCTTCGACGCGGCGCCGTTCGCGCCCGTGCGCGCACTCACCGCCGCGGTGGCCCATTGAGCGCGCACGCGCAGCAGACCGGCGCGACGGGTCACGTCATGATCGTCGTGGATGGTCAGGAACGTCGCGTGCCGGCCGACGTCACCGTCGCCGTGGCGCTCCTCGGCCTCGGCGTGCGGGCATTCCGCACCTCGGCCCACGGCGAGCCGCGCGCGCCTCTGTGCGGCATGGGCGTCTGCTACGAGTGTCGTGTCGACATCGATGGTGTAGCCGATCGGCGCGCGTGCCTGGTTCCGGTCACGGACGGATTGCTCGTGCGCACTGCGGAGTCGAGCCTGTGAGCTGGCCGACGATGGAGGCGCTCACGGTGGACGTCGCGGTCATCGGCGCGGGACCGGCGGGGATCGCGGCCGCGGCGACGATCGCGGAAACCGGTCGTCGCGTCGCCGTCCTCGACGAGGCGACCAACGTGGGGGGGCAGATCTGGCGGCACCGGCGCGGCAAGCCCGCCCCCGCGGCGGCGCGTCAATGGATTCGTCGACTCGAGCGCTCCGGTGCAACCCTGATGTGCGAGTGCTCCGTGGTGGACGTGCGCGACGAGGTTGATTCCGGGCGCTTCGCCATCACGGCGGAGCGCGGAGTGTCTCCCGTGCTGCTGCAGGCCACGACGCTCGTGATCGCCACCGGTGCGCGAGAGCGCTTCCTCCCCTTTCCCGGCTGGACGCTCGCCGGCGTCGTCGGCGTGGGCGGCGCGCAGGCACTGCTCAAGTCGGGCCTCGACGTGGCGGGCCGTCGCGTCGTCATCGCCGGGAGCGGCCCGCTGCTGCTTCCCGTTGCTGCGTCGCTCGCTGCCGCCGGCGCCCACGTGCTGCGCGTTGCCGAACAGGCGCCGCGGCGCGCCGTGACGCGATTCGCGCTCGGGCTCTGGCGCCGTCCGGCCGCCCTCGCCCAGGCGGCGCGCTACCGCGCCGCGTTCCGTGGTACGCCGTACGCCACGGGAGAGTGGATCGTCGCTGCGCGCGGCGACGGGCACGTGCAGGAAGTCACGACCACCAACGGACGCGCCCAGCGCACGATCGCCTGCGACCTCCTCTGTACTGCGTACGGACTCGTCCCGAACACACGGCTGGCGCGGCTCGTCGGGTGCGAGGTGGCCAACGGCGCGGTCGTCGTGGACGAGCACCAGCGCACGAGTCATCCGCGCACGTATTCCATCGGAGAGGCCACCGGCATCGGCGGCGTTGACCTCGCGCTCGCCGAAGGACAGGTCGCGGGTCGGCACATTCTCGGCCGTGCGGTGGATGGTGTGCTTCGGCAGCGCTCTGCACTGCGTGCCGTCGCGGCAGAAATGGAAGCCGCCTTTGCCTTGCGCGACGACCTGCGGCAGGTGCCCACGCCGGACACGATCGTGTGCCGGTGTGAGGATGTGCTCTACGGCGACCTGCGCATCGGCTGGACGATGCGACAGGCCAAGCTCTACACCCGCGCCGGTATGGGGCCGTGTCAGGGGCGCGTCTGTGGGGCCGCGCTCGAGTTCTTGAACGGGTGGCCGGCGGATAGCGTTCGCCTGCCGGCGGAGCCCGCACTTCTCTCCACCATCCTCGCGGAGGCGGCCACCGTGGTCGCGTCACCGCGAAATCAAGGAGCATCTCGATGATGCAGCAACGCGACTGGTACGGCGTGTTCCCCGCGATCACCACTCCCTTCCGGCCGGATCTCTCGATCGATCACGAGGCCCTCACCGATCACGTCCACTGGTTGATCGAGTCGGGATGCGTCGGCATCGTCGCGCTCGGTTCGCTCGGCGAATCACAGACGCTCACGAGCGCCGAGAAGATCGAGATCCTCGAGACGTGCCGGCGCGCGCTCCCGAAAGGCGTGCCGCTCATCGCCGGCATCGCGGGCCTCAGCACCACCGAATGCGTCGACCTCGCGCGTCGATCCGTCGACGTGGGCTGCGACGGGCTGATGGCACTTCCCGCGTATGTCTATCGCGGCGACTGGCGTGAGACGAAGGCCCACTACAGCGCGGTGATCGGCGCGACCCCCGTCACCTGCATGCTGTACAACAACCCGATCGCCTACGGCACGGACGTCACGCCCGACCAGCTCGCCGAGCTGGCCGAGCGGCACGCCAATCTCCACGCCGTGAAGGAGTCGAGCGGCGACGTCCGGCGCGTCACCGCGCTGCGCGAGCGGCTCGGTGAGCGCGTCGCGATCTTCGCGGGAATGGACGACATGATCCTCGAGAGCGTGCCGATGGGCGCTGTCGGCTGGATCGCCGGCCTCGTGAATGCGTTTCCTGAGGAGTCGGTGCAGCTCTTCGAGCTCGCCCGCGAGGGCCGCTTCGAGGAGGCGCGCACGCTCTACGAATGGTTTCTCCCGCTCCTCCGGCTGGACACGGTGCCCAAGTTCGTGCAGCTCATCAAGCTCGTGCAGGCCGAAATGGGACACGGCTCGGCGTCCGTGCGCCCCCCGCGCCTCGAGCTGGACGCGGCGGAGGAGGCGTCGGTTCGCAAGCTCGTCCGCGACCACCTCAAGCGTCGCCCCAAGCTCGCGAAGTCGGCATCCAAGTCGCGCCCTCGCGTCGCGACGGTGTGATCGGGGCGTGATCAGCGTGGCACCTCGACCGGTGGCGGCACCGCTGTCACTGGTCGGGGTGAACCGCCGACCACTCCCGTGAAAGGGCCTCGCTCCTCGCGACGCCACCATGCGCCCGTCGCACGCTTCGTCGCGAGGTCGGTGAACCAGTACTGATAGAGCACCGTGCGCACGAGCGCCGGGGGCCTGCCGCGGAATGGATCGCTTCGGAACAGACGCAGCACGCTGGGACTGCCCTCCACCAGCCGCTGTTGCGCCAGCACCACCCACTGCGACTGCTGCCACGGCCCAAGCGACGCGAACCAGAGGTTCCAGTCGAAGCGCGGCTGGTACGGCGCGTAGATGCCCGGACGCTCCATCACGTCCTGCGGCTTGTAGCGGAACGGATACGCCACCCACGTGGTACCGTCGCGACTCCCCTGGAATTCGATCTCGTAGCGCGCTTCCGTCATCACGGCGAACAGCCCGTACGCGTTCGCGATGCGAAACGGATCCAGCACCCGCGCCGGCCACGCCAGTGCGCCCAGCGGAATGAACGCCACCACCGTGGCGTAGAGCAGGAAGCCGAGGATGACGTTCTCCGCATGCCGCGCGAGCGCTCCCGTCGTCCCGCGCCAGCTCGATCCGCCCCCTGTCATCCCGCGCGGGCAAAGCGAGCCTCGGGACCTCCTGACCGCGCCTCCAGTCTCGTCCCCGGCGTAAGGACACAGGGTCCCGAGAGGGACTTCGCCCCTGCGCGATGACTTCGCTGTGGTCCGCCAGCGGGGCGCGAGCCGGGTCACATGGCCGACTATCCCCACGATCGCCCGGTCGTCCAGCAGCAGCACGCCGAGCGCGAGCACCAGGTAGTTGAGGAACGCGTAGTTGGCCGTCGCGATGATCCCCACCTGAAGCGCCGTCACCACCACGAAGCACGCGATCCGGAAGCGGCGCGGCAGGAACACCGCCCACACGAAGAAGAGCTCCACTCCGAGCGTCAGGATCACCGTCCCGGCATGGTACCAGTGCGGCAGGTGCTGCACGTACCACCCGATCCACGTGGGCAGGGGACCGTTCTGGTAGTACTCGTCCATCGCCGTCAGATTGCGCCAGTGCGGATCGCCGCTCGCCAGCTTCACCACCCCCGACTCGAAACAGATGCGGAACCACTCCCACTCCAGCATGAAGCGGCTGAACCGGGAGGGTGGATTCTCCGCGCCAAGTCCGGGGTGCACGCCGGCGGGCGCGAAGAACAGCGAGAGGAACCCGGCCTCGAGCAGCATCCCGTCGGACTGATACGACGAGAAGTCCTGCAGCACGGCGACGCAGGAGAGGAAGAGCAGGGTGCACAGCGCCACCGTCAGCCGCGGCCACACGTTCGCCGTGAGCAGCAGTGAGCAGAGGAGACCGGCGGCGATCACCATCCACAGCGCGCCGTCGCCCGCGCCCAGCCAGAAGAGTGTGGGCGCCAGCCAGATGCGCTGCGCCACGCCGGTCGCGGCACGCAGTGCGTACAGGTACTCGCCAGCCGGCAGGATTCCTCGCTCGCCCACGAGGCCGTGAATCTGGAACGCCAGCGAGTAGAACGCCGAGAGGAAGATCAGCCCGAGCGCCCGCAGGAAGAGCCAGCGCGGCCAGAGCGATCCCCCGGGCAGCCTGATTCCTGCATCGCTCCCGGAGAGCGTCATGTGGCGGTCATCGGCAATCGGCATGCGCGAGGCGTAGCGGGCTGGTGGCGATCATGCCTACTTTTCACGAAGCCCCCGCGGCGGTCGCGTCGCGTATGCCGGCAGCATCCGAGGAGCACATGGCAAGCACGAGCGTGAAGTTCGCCGGCGGCGCCGCCGCCACTCTGGACCCCGACGACATCCTCCGCGACTACCGCGTCGCCTTCCGCAGCCGGCAGGTGAGCCTGCTCGCACGCGGCGAGGTCATGCTCGGCCGCGCCATGTTCGGCATCTTCGGCGACGGAAAGGAAGTGGCGCAGGTCGCCCTCGCGCGCGCCATCGAGCCCGGGGATGTCCGCTCCGGCTATTATCGCGACCAGACGCTGATGTTCGCGCTCGGACTGCTGGATGTACGGCAGTTCTTCGCCCAGCTCTACGCCCACACCGACCTCGCCGCCGATCCCGCGTCGGGAGGACGCGGGATGAATGCGCATTTCGCCACCCGCATGGTGGACGAGAACGGGCGGTTCAAGGACCTCACGGCCAGTGCGCAGTCGTCGGCCGACGCGTCACCGACGGGCTCGCAGATGCCGCGCCTGCTCGGGCTCGCCTACGCTTCCAAGCTCTATCGCAACCTTCCCGAGCTGCACGACTTCACCGAGTTCTCGCACAACGGCAACGAGATCGCCTTCGGCACCATCGGCAACGCCTCATGCGCCGAGGGTGTGTTCTGGGAAGCCGTGAACGCGGCCGGCGTGCTGCAGGTCCCGATGCTGCTCTCCGTCTGGGACGACGGCTACGGCATCTCCGTCCCCAACGAGCTCCAGGTCACCAAGGGCAACATCGGCACCCTGCTCCAGGGCTTCCGTCGCACGCCCGACGCGCCGGGTTTTGAGCTGCAGACGGTGCGTGGCTGGGACTACGCCGCGCTGCTCGAGACCTACCAGCGCACGGCGGGCGTCGTGCGCCGCGAGCACGTCCCCGCCGTGGTGCACGTGATCGAGCTCACCCAGCCCCAGGGCCACTCCACCTCCGGCAGCCACGAGCGCTACAAGAGCAAGGAGCGCCTCACGTGGGAGAAGGAGCACGACGGCATCCTCCGCATGCGCCGGTGGATCATCGAGCAGGAGATGGCCACCGAAGCCGAGCTCGACGCGCTGGAAGAGGAAGAGTCGACTCACGTTCGGGAGGAGCGTGACGCGGCGTGGAACGCGTACGAGCAGCCGATCCGTGACGAAGCCTCGAGCGTGGGCGAGTTGGTCGGGCAGCTTGCCGACGCGAGCGGCGAGTCGGCCGACGTGCTGCGCGCGCTGCAGGCCGAGCTGGCGAAGCGCCGCGATCCCCTTCGCCGCGACGTCGCCATGGCGGCGCGCCGCGCGCTGTACGCTGCGCGGAGCGCCGCGGACTCTGCACGCGCGCCGTTGCTGGGCTGGCTCGACGCCCAGAAGCCACTCGACGCGGACCGCTACCACGCGCACCTCTACGACGAGAGCGAGACGTCGGCGCTCCGCGTGCCCGTCGTCGCGCCGGTGTACGACGACAGCTCCGTCGAGGTTGACGCCTACAAGGTGCTCAACGCCGCCTTCGACAAGGCGCTCGCGCGCGACCCGCGCGTCATCGCCTTCGGTGAGGACGTCGGCAAGCTCGGCGACGTGAACCAGGGGTTCGTGGACCTGCAGGCCAAGTACGGCGAGCTGCGCGTCGGCGACGCGGGCATCCGCGAGGCCACCATCGTCGGCCAGGCCATCGGCATGGCCATGCGCGGCCTGCGCCCCATCGCCGAGATCCAGTATCTCGACTACCTGCTGTACGCGCTGCAGGTCATGTCCGACGACCTCGCCACGCTGCGCTATCGCACGCGCAACGGCCAGATGGCGCCGGTGATCGTGCGCACCCGTGGCCATCGCCTCGTCGGCGTGTGGCACTCCGGCTCGCCCCTCGGCATGATGATCCACGCGCTGCGCGGCATGTACATCGCCGTCCCGCGCGACATGACGCGCGCCGCCGGATTCTACAACACCCTGCTCCAGTCGGGTGACCCCGGCATCGTCGTCGAGGTGCTCAACGCCTATCGCCTCAAGGAGAAGCTGCCCGCCAACATCGGCGAGCTCACGACTCCGTTCGGTGTCGTGGATGTCATGCGCGAGGGGCGCGACGTCACCGTCGTCACCTACGGCGCGTCGTGCGCGATTGCACTCGAGGCGGCGCGCCTGCTCGAGGGCGCCGGCATCGACGTGGAGCTCATCGATGCACAGTCGCTGCTCCCCTTCGATCTCGACGGCCGCATCACGGAATCGCTGAAGAAGACCAGTCGCGTGCTCTTCCTCGACGAGGACGTGCCCGGCGGATCGTCGTCGTACATGATGCAGCAGGTGCTGGAGCGGCAGGGCGGCTTCCACTGGCTCGATGCCACGCCACGCACCCTCAGCGGCGCGGCGCACCGCCCAGCCTACGGCCGCGATGGCGACTACTGGTCCAAGCCGAGCGTGGAGGACGTGTACGATGCCGTCGTCGACCTGATGACGGAGTGAGGTACCATCGCGGCCTTGCCGCACTCCTGCTCGCCGCCGCCTGCACGCGCGCGACGACGGCCCCGACGCCAGTGCGTCCGGCGCCACCCCCGGTCTTCTTCGCGCCCCGACTCGTCCCGCAACCGACATCGCTCGGAATGGCGGAACGCGCGCCGTTCGTCATCACGGCGCAGACCGCCCTCGAAGCCGACGGCGACGAGGCGACGCGTGTCGCGAGCCTGTTCGCGTCGCGCATCCGTCCCGCCACCGGCTTTCCGCTGGTCGTGAGCGCGCCGTCCCTCGCGACGAACAGTATTCGTCTGCTGCTCCGACCGGATCGCACCGATCTCGGTGAGGAAGGCTATGAGCTGAGCGTGCACCCCGACTCCGTGCGCATCGTCGCGCACGGGGCGGCCGGCCTTTACTACGGCGCGCAGACGCTGCGCCAGCTCCTCCCCGCCGAGATCGAGTCCGACATCCGCGTCGGCCGTCCGTGGGGAATCCCGTCGCTCACCATCCGGGACGTTCCCCGCTTCGCCTGGCGCGGCGCCATGCTGGACGTCGCCCGCCACTTCTTCACCGTCGACGAGGTGAAGCAGTACATCGATATCCTCGCGATGTACAAGATGAACCGCCTGCACCTCCACCTCGCCGACGACCAGGGCTGGCGCATCGAGATCAGGTCGCGCCCGCTGCTGACCGAGAGGGGAGCCGTGACGGAGGTCGCCGGCCGCCCGAGTGGCGGCGGCTTCTACACCCAGCAGGACTACGCCGAGATCGTGCGTTACGCGCAGGAGCGCTTCGTCACGGTGGTGCCGGAGATCGACATGCCCGGCCACATCAATGCGGCCCTCGTCGCCTATCCCGAGCTCGCCTGCAGCCGTCGCCCACCCGCGCCGTACACGGGCATCGACGTCGGCTGGAGCGCCATCTGCGTCGACAGTGCAGGGAGCTACGCGCTCATCGACGACGTCGTCCGCGAGATCGCCGCGATCACGCCGGGGTCGTGGTTCCACATGGGCGGTGACGAAGTCCAGACGCTCACCCCCGTGCAGTACGCCGGGTTCGTGCAGCGCGTGCAGGAGATCGTTGCCCGCCACGGCAAGACGCCGGTGGGATGGGAGGAGATCATCGAGGCACCGCTCCAGCCCGGCACCATCGCGCAACTCTGGCGCGTGGACTCCCTGCGACACCCGCTCGCGCCAGGCGTCCGGATGCTCATGTCACCTGGCAGGCACACCTACCTCGACATGAAGTACGATGCGTCGACCGAACCGGGCCTTCACTGGGCCGGCTACGTGGACGTGCGCGACGCGTACGACTGGGACCCGGCCACCTACCTCCGTGGCGTCGGCGAGGATCGCATCGTTGGCGTCGAGGCACCGATCTGGTCCGAGACGCTGCGGAACATCTCCGCCGTGGAATACCTCGCGGTTCCGCGCATTCCGGCCCTCGCAGAGGTGGGCTGGAGCGCCCAGGGCTCGCGCGCGTGGGAGGACTTCCGCTCACGGCTCGCCGCTCAGGCGCCACGCTGGCGCTTCCTCGGAATCAACTACTACCGCTCGTCGCAGATTCCCTGGTGAGCATCGCGCGCGTGCCTTCAGCTCGCCACGATCTCTCCCGCCACCGGCTCGAACGTCGCCGTGAAATGTCGCAGCACGTCCGGCGCGTCCACCATCCGCACCCCACGGATCCGGGTGACGAGGGTGTTCAGGTACAGCAGCACCTCTGCCACGTAGTCCACGTGACTCTGCGTGTACACGCGGCGCGGAAAGGCGAGCCGCACCAGTTCCATCGGCGCTGGTCGTTCGCTGCCATCGGGCTGGCGGCCGAACATCACCGACCCGATCTCCACGCCACGGATGCCCCCCTCCACGTAGAGCGCGCAGGTGAGCGCCCACGCCGGATATTCGCGCCGCGGGATGTGTGAGAGCCAACGCTTCGCGTCGAGGTAGATCGCGTGGCCGCCGGTGGGCGTGACGATCGGGATCCCCGCCGCGATGAGCTTCTCGCCGAGGTACTCGATCGAGCGGATGCGATACCTCAGGTAGTCCTCGTCGAGCGCCTCGTAGAGGCCGACGGCGATCGCCTCGAGGTCGTAGCCGGCGAGTCCGCCGTACGTCGGGAACCCTTCGGTCAGCACGAGCCGGGTGCGGCAGCGACGCGCGAGCTCCCCATCGTTCATCGCCAGGAATCCGCCGATGTTCGACATGCCGTCCTTCTT
>DASTGQ010000564.1:0-4962 GCA_035718985.1 Gemmatimonadaceae bacterium | reverse complement strand
GCGACTCCGACTCGCGTCGCGGTGGCGCGCCGCCCTCACCACCGCCACCCCCGTTCCCTCCGAGCTCGCGCAGCACCTTCTCCAGCGACACCGTGCGGTCGAGCAGGGCGAAGCGCACGAGCAGCGCTTCCAGCAGGAGCTGCTGCTGGCCGCTCTTCCGGAAGCGTGGCTCCAGCTCGGTGATGGCGGAAAGCATGCGCAGGAGGTCGCTGGCGGCGAACGCCTCCTTGCGCTGCTCCAGCGCTTCGCGCGTTCGCTCACTCACCTCCGGTGGCACGCCGCCGAGCGTGACGGCGAGCTGTGCGCGGATCATGTCGGCGAGCCCCGTGAGGAACTGACCGAAGTCGATGCCCGCATCGGCCAGGCGTGCCACCACGGCGAACACGTCACCGGCGCGACGTTCGCCGAGGAGGTCAAGCAGCGCGAGCAGCTCTTCTTCCGCGACGAGACCCAACGCGTCACGCACCCGGTCCGGCGACACGGCGGCGTCGCCCATCGCCAGCACCTGGTCGGTGAGCGAGAGCGCATCACGCATGGAGCCGTCCGCGGCGCGCGCGATCATCGCCAGCGCCTCCGGCTCCGCGGGCACGCGCTCCATGCCGAGCACGCGCTCGAGCCGCTGCCGGATGTCCGCCGCGCCGATGCGCTTGAAGTCGAAGCGCTGGAGCCGACTCAGCACCGGCGCCGCCGACTGCGCGATCTTCTGCGGCTCGGTGGTCGCGAAGACGAACACCACACGCGGCGGCGGTTCTTCGAGGATCTTGAGCAGCGCATTCCACGCCTCGCGCGTGAGCATGTGCGCCTCGTCCACGATATACACCTTGTAGCGGTCGTCGCCCGAGGGAGCGTACATCGCGCGCTCGCGCAGCTCGCGGGCATCGTCCACGCCGCGGTTGGACGCAGCATCGATCTCCACCACGTCCAGCGACGACGCCCCCGCCCAGATGCGCTGGCAGGACGCGCATTCCCCACACGGCTCCCCATCCAGCGCGGGATCGCCGCGCCGCTCGCAGTTGAGCGCCATGGCCAGCACGCGCGCCAGCGTGGTCTTCCCCACCCCGCGCGGCCCGCACAGGAGGTACCCGTGCGCCACCCTTCCCCGGGCGATGGCCCCCTTTAGCGTCGCCGCCACGTGCGACTGGACGGCGACGTCGGCGAAAGACTTGGGGCGGTACTTCCGGGCGAGGGCGATCGGCATGAATCGAAAAATAGTGCCCGGATCGTCGCGCGGTCAGACTCCTTCGGGACGACGCGCCGCTCGCACGCTCCCAAAGCGAAGGCGCGGGCCGCAGCATTGCTGCGCGCCCGCGCCGAATGTCCCAGGCCTGACGAAGCGACGTCAGACACCTCATGCCGCTGCTACCTTCGGGGTCCTGACGGAGTTAGAAGGCTGCCGCCCTCCGGGACCTGGGACACCCGAAATGTAACCGACCGCGAGGCCGCCGGCAACGCGCCGAAGATCACCGCGAGCCAATCAGCGTGCGCTCGACTCGATCGCCTCCCGCACCGCTCCCGCCGCCCGCGTCACCACCGCGCGGACCGCATCCAGATGCGTGACGGCCCGCACGCGAGTGTTGCTCCACGCTGTCACGAGCACGCCGCGCTCCCGCGCCTTCGCCACCACGTCGGCGCTCGTCATCCCCCATGGCAGGTCGATCATCACGATGTTGGTGTCGGGCGGCACCACCGTGGCGCCCGCCGCACCCACGACGGTGTCGGCGAGCAGGCGCGCGTTCGCGTGATCCTCGGCGAGGCGCGAGAGGTGGGCGTCGAGCGCGTAGAGCGCCGCCGCCGCGAGGATGCCCGACTGCCGCATGCCGCCGCCGAGGCGCTTCCGCACCGGGTGCGCGCGCTTCATCGTCGCGCTGTCTCCGACGAGAATCGCTCCCACGGGGCAGCCAAGACCCTTGGAGAAGCTCAGCATCACCGTGTCGGCGCACTGCGCGAAGTCGGCCAGCGAGGTGCCGGTGGCGACACTGGCATTCCAGAGGCGCGCGCCGTCCATGTGCACCGGCAGTCCGTGCGCCGTGGCGAGCGCGCGGATCGCGCGCAGCTCGTCGATTGGTGTCACCTTGCCGCCCGCCCCGTTGTGCGTGTTCTCCACGCACACGATGCTCGCCGGCGCGGCGTGAATGGAGGGTGGCCGAATTGCCCGCGCGAGGTCGTCAGCGCCCATCACCAGGCGGCCCTCGCCCGCTGGCACGCCGCGCACCTGCACACCCCACAGCGCGGCAACGCCCGCCATCTCCCAGTTGATGAGGTGCGCATTCGCGTCGAGCAGCGCCTCCGTGCCCGGCTGGCTGTGCACGGCCACGCCGACCTGGTTGCCCATCGTGCCCGAAGGAAAGAACAGCGCGGCGTCCTTGCCCAGCATCGAGGCCACCCGCTCCTCCAGCCGGCGGACGGTCGGATCGCCATCGAGCACGTCGTCGCCGACGTCGGCCTCCGCCATCGCGCGGCGCATGGCGGGAGTGGGGCGGGTCACGGTATCGCTGCGGAGGTCAATCACGAGAAGCTCGGGTGTCGGTGACGAAACGAGAGGCCGCACCCGGTAATTAACCGCGGTGCCGCCTCTCGTTCACCCCCCACCCAACCACCCACGAAGCTACGGCTTGGTGACCTTCACGGTCGGCGTCCTGACTTCAGTCTTCTGCGTGCCCACGACCGGCTTGGTCACGATCAGTGTGTCCTTCTTGGTCCCGACGACTGGGGTGTTGATGGTGTCCACCTTCGTCCCGACGTCCACGCTTGGCGTGGTGACGGTGTGGGTATCGGTACCGATGGTCGGCGTCTCGACCTGGTACTGGTTGTCACCAGTCTTCTTGCAGGCAGCCAGGGGCAGTGCCAGGATGGCGGCGCCCATCAACAGGGTGCGTTTCATGTGTTCCTCCGTTGGGTGGATGGTACGGCGACGCACAAGGCAACCTTCGAGCCAACGGCTCTGCCCGTCAATCCTGAAAGACCTCGCGTTGACGCTTGCGTGTGCGGCGGAGCTCGTACACCTGTCCCACTTCGCCCCCGAGAATGAACAGCAGCGCGGCGTAGTACACCCAGAAGACCACGACGACGACCGCCGCCACGGTGCCGGCGTAGAGCGAGCCCGGATTGAACGAGCTGACGTAGAATCCGAAGACGAGCTTGGCGGCCTCGAACAGGAGCGTGGTGAAGATCGCGGCGACCCACGCCGCCTTGGTTCGGACCCGGCGCACCGGCAGGAACTTGTACAGCGAGAAGAACATCACGGCCAGCAGGCACGAGGCCACGAGATGTGCGCCCCACGCTCTCGCCTGGCCCATGACGTCCCGGCGGATGCCGAGGTCCTCCAGCACCTGTACGCTGCTCTTCGTCGCCAGGAGCACGTACGTGCTGAGGACGGTGTAGGCGGTGATGAGCACCGTGGAAAGGACGGTGATCTTGATGTCGAAGACCTTCCCCTGGATGATCCCGCGCTCGCTTTCGATGTCGAAGACGCTGGCGAGCACCGTCCGCAGCGAGCCGAAGAGGCGCGTGGAGAACCAGATGAAGCCGATCGCGCTCCAGATGCCCAGCGACTGGTGCGTCTTCAGGATGTCGTTGATCAGCTTGTGCGTGCCGGCGTCGGGACTCTCCACGTGCGACGGCAGCAGGCGATCCAGGTAGCGGACCACCACGTCGTTCGCCTCGGCCGACGACGCGTTGAGCAGCGTCGCGAGGCCCCACACGAGCAGGAGGACGAAGGGCACCGCCGCCAGGAGGATGTTGAACGCGATGCCGCCGGCGAGGAACAGCACGTTGTCCTCACCGGCGTTGTCCCACACCCGCTTGGCGTAATCGCGGAGGGTCCAGCCGAAGCTGACGATCGCGGGACGCCTTGATCGGCGAGCCCGCCCGGGAACGATCTCGGTGGCCGTGGACTCCTCGCGAGGTCAGGCGTCCGGCATGGAGCCCGCGCGCGCGGGGCGCGACGGGTGCGAGCGCGCGTCACGCGCGACCTCGGCGCCGGCATTGTAGGCCGCCTTGGTCTCCGCGATCCGTCGCTCCAGGTCGCCGCGTGCCTCATCGGCCGCCGCGCGGCCGGCTTCCATCGCGCGCGACATCTGCTGCTTCTTCAACTCGATCGCCGATCGGGCCGTCTCGATCTGCTGCTCGACGCGGCTCCGTGCGCTTTCGAACGTGTCGGCGACCGTGTCCGTCACGCCCTCCGCGACGTTCCGCGCCGCGTCCCCGGCGCGGCGCGCACGGCGACGGATCTCCGTCCGTGTCTCCTCACCCGACCTGGGCGCGAAGAGCAGCGCGACGCCGGCGCCGATGGCGACGCCGAGCAGCAGATTGCCCACGCCGCTGCTGTGCTTCTCGATGACGATGTACGGATGCTCTTCCGGGTCGTGATGCCGCATGTCCGCTCCTGATGCCGTGGTCTAGCGTGCCCGCTTCGCAGTGGATTTCTTCGCTCCGCTCCGTGCCGTCGTCGCCGGCTCGCTCTTCCGAGCGGCCCGGCCGCCTTTCTCCTCGACGTGCATGCCGTTGCTCGCCGGGCTGGCCTTCGCGGCGCCCTGCAGCAGTGCGAGCAGCTCGGCACGCACCACCTTCTCCGACAGACCGAGCACCTTGCCGGTGCGCACCGCGTCACCCGACGTGGAGGCGAACGTGCGGAGCACGAGCTGCTGGCGCGCCTCGGCGGCCGTGGCGCCCACGGGAATCGTGAGCGAAGACGGCACGTCACCGTTCCGGAGGTGACGCGGCACGATGTCGTCCGTACCGATGGTCGAGCCACGGCTCATGATCACCGCGCGCTCCACGGCGTTCTTCAGCTCTCGCACGTTGCCGGGCCAGTGGTAGCTCATGATCCAGGCCCATGCGGAGTCGTCGAAGCCGGTGATGGTCTTGCCGTTCTGCTGCGAGAACCGGGCGAGGAACTCGTTGGCCAGGAGCTGGATGTCCTGGGACCGCTCGCGCAGCGGCGGGAGGTCGATCTCCACCACG
>DASTGQ010000563.1:0-2674 GCA_035718985.1 Gemmatimonadaceae bacterium | reverse complement strand
CAGAGCTCCACGCCGGTGGCGTGCTGCGAGAAGATGGCGAAGTTCACCCCTGCGCCATCCCACGTGGCGCCGAGCGGGTACGGACGGCCGGGCCAGACACGGAGCGTCATCGACCGCCCTCGCCGTCGAGGTCGGGCACGTACACCGCCGCGCTCCAGGGCGCGAGGCGAACCGTTCGGGCGCGCGCACCGGAGTCGCGCTCCACCAGCAGGCGCTTGGGCGCGTCGTCCGCCGGCGCGGCGGGAGCGATGATTTCATCCGTCGCACCACGCCCGCCGTAGCCGGCCGCGTTGGTGCAGAGGCGCAGCCGCCACCGCCCCGCTGCCTCGTCGGGCACCGGGATGTCGCGCGCCTCGGCGCTCAGGTTGAATGCCTGGAAGACCATGCGTCGCTCGCGCACGGCATCGAAGAGGTCGCCTGTCGGGATCATGGTGCGCAGCACAGTGCACCAGTCGTGCTCGCCCGCCACGAGGAGCTGACTGTCGCCTGGCCGGAGCGCCGGCTCCTCGCGCCGCAGCGCGGCGAGGTCCGTGTAGAGCCGAAGCATCGAGGCGCCCGGCTCGCTGGCACGTCGCTCCCAGCACAGGTGGCTGCGCTGGAAGGTGTCCTCGGCCTGCACGTCGGGCGGGTTGCCGTGGCGGGCGATCTCGCTGAATTCGCGCTTGCGCCCCTCGCGTACCGCCTCGACGAGCGTGGGGTCGCTGTGATCGGTGAAGTACAGGAAGGGCGTCGTCTCGCCGTACTCCTCGCCCATGAACAGCATCGGGACGTACGGAGACAGGAGCACGAGCGCCGCGGCGAGCCGCAGCTTCTCCGGCGACACGAGCGTGGACAGGCGCTCGCCCTCGGCGCGATTGCCCACCTGGTCGTGGTTCTGCGCGCTCACCACGAAGCGCCGCTTCGGCACGTCGCCCGCGGGGCGGCCGTGCGTGCGACCGCGGAAGGGCGAGTAGCGCCGCGCATAGAAGAACGGATCGCGGTAGACGTCGGCGATCGTCGCCACGCCGTGATAGTCGACGTAGTAGCCGGACGACTCGCCCGTGAGCAGGGCGTGGATGGTGTGGTGCGTGTCGTCCGCCCACTGCGCGTCCACGCCGTAGCCGCCCTGCTCGGGCGGCCGCACCAGACGAGGATCGTTCAGGTCGCTCTCGGCGAAGAGCTGCGCCTTGCGGTTCAGCCGGCGGCCGAGCTCGTGCACGGCGTCGGACAGCTCCTCGAGGAAGGCCACCGCGCCGAAGTCGTAGATGCCGTGCACCGCGTCGAGCCGCAGCGCATCCACGTGGTATTCGGTGATCCAGTGCAGCGCGTTCTCGCGCGCCCAGCGTCGCACCTCGTCGCTGCCACGCCCGTCGTAGTTGACGGCGCGCCCCCACGGCGTGCGGTACACGTCGGTGAAGTAGGGGCCGAAGCGGTCGAGGTAGTTGCCCTCGGGACCGACGTGGTTGTAGACGACGTCCAGCACCACGGCGATGCCGAGCGCGTGAGCCGAACGCACGAAGCGGCGGAATCCCTCGGGGCCACCGTACGACTCCTGCGGTGCGTAGAGGTGCACGCCGTCGTAGCCCCAGTTGCGACGCCCGGGGAAGGAGGCGATGGGCATCACCTCCACCGCGGTCACCCCCATCGCCAGCAGCTCGGGCAGCCGCGCCGCGGCCGCGTCGAAGGTCCCCTCGGGGGTGAAGGTCCCGACGTGGATCTCGTAGATCAGGAAGTCGGCGAGCGCGAGGCCCGGCCAGTGTGCGTCGTCCCACGTGAAGGCTGAGGCGTCCACCACCTGCGAGAGCCCATGCACGCCGTCAGGCTGCGCGCGGCTCACCGGATCGGGAAGCGGATCGCTGCCATCCACGCGGAAGCCGTAGCGGTCACCGGCGCGAAGTCCCGGCAGGTCGAGGACAAAGACGCCGCGTCCGCCAACGACCTTCTTCATCGGATGGTCGCCACGCGCCGCGCCGCCGGCGACGTGCAGCAGCACCTCCCGCGCGGCGGGTGCCCAGACGGAGACGAGCGCGCCTTCGCCGTTCAGCGTGACGCCGCGCGCCACGCCAGGCTCGACGTGGATGTCGGGTGGGATTTCCAGCATCTGCATCGTCACGTACCAACGGAAGACGCCGCATCGAGGCGGCGTGCGCCTCCCGGCGGCTCGAGCTTGAACCAGAGAAAGTCGCGCGTGTTCAGCGTGAGCAAATACGGCAGCTCACCGATCTTCGGGAAGGCGTTACCGCTCCACAGCTCGATCGGCGTCCAGCCGTTGAACTCGCGCAGGTCGAGCTCCACGTACTGCGCGTGGTGGGCCACGTTGTTCACGCAGAGGATGACCTCGTCCTCGTAGCGCCGGAGGAAGGCGAGCACGTGCCGGTTCTCCGGCGCCAGCGGCTCGAAGGTGCCGCGCGCGAAGGCGCGATAGCGGCGTCGCAGCTTGACGATGGCGCGCACGAAATGGAGCAGCGAGCTCGCCGTCCGCTCCTGCGCCTCCACGTTCACCGTCTGGTAACCGTACGGCGGGTCCACGACGATGGGGAAGTAGAGCGCCGCGCTGTCCACCGCGGAGAAGCCGGCGTTGCGGTCGGCGCTCCACTGCATCGGCGTGCGTACACCGTTGCGGTCGCCGAGGTAGACGTTGTCACCCATGCCGATCTCGTCGCCGTAGTAGATAACCGGCGTGCCGGGCAGCGAG
>DASTGQ010000562.1:0-2476 GCA_035718985.1 Gemmatimonadaceae bacterium | reverse complement strand
TCTTGAGCAGGTTGTCGTCACGGTCCGCCGTGCCGCTCTCGATCGCGCGCACCTCCTCACGGATCGCGATCAGCGCGTCGCAGAAGCGATCCAGCTCAGCCTTCGGCTCGCTCTCCGTCGGCTCGATCATCAGGGTGCCCGCCACGGGGAAGCTCACCGTGGGCGCGTGGAATCCGTAGTCCATCAGGCGCTTGGTGATGTCCTCCACTTCCACACCGGCGCTGGCCTTGAGTCCGCGCGGATCCACGATGCACTCGTGCGCCACGCGACCGTTGGCCCCCTTGTACAGCACGGGGTAATACGGGTCCAGTCGCGCGGCGATGTAGTTGGCGCTCAGGATCGCCACCTTGGTGGCGAAGGTGAGCCCTTCGCCGCCCATCATGTCGATGTACATCATCGAGATGGGAAGGATGCTCGCGCTCCCCCAGGGCGCCGCGCTCACGGCGCCCGGCGACTTCGCGCCGCCCGTCGGCACCACGGCGTTTCCCGGCAGGAAGGGCGTGAGCTGCGTGGCCACGCCGATGGGACCCATGCCCGGCCCGCCGCCGCCGTGGGGGATGCAGAACGTCTTGTGCAGGTTGAGGTGGCAGACGTCGGCGCCGATGTCGCCGGGCCGGCAGAGGCCGACCATGGCGTTCATGTTCGCGCCGTCCATGTAGACCTGCCCGCCGTTGGCGTGCACGATGTCGCAGATCTCGCGGATGCTCTCCTCGAACACGCCGTGCGTGCTGGGATACGTCACCATCAGCGCCGCGAGCTTGTCCTTGTTCGCCTCGGCCTTCGCCTTCAGGTCCGCGACGTCGATGTTCCCCTTGGCGTCGGTCTTCGTGACGACGACGGTCATCCCGGCCATCGCGGCGCTCGCCGGGTTCGTTCCGTGCGCACTCTGCGGGATGAGGCACACCGTGCGGTGTCCCTCGCCGCGCGACTGGTGATATGCGCGGATGGTGAGCAGCCCCGCGTACTCGCCCTGCGATCCGGCATTCGGCTGCAGCGACACGGCCGCGAAGCCGGTGATCTCCGCCAGCGCCGCCTCGAGGTTCCGGAACAGCTCCTGGTACCCCTGCGCCTGCTCCACCGGCGCGAAGGGGTGGATCTTTCCAAACTCGGGCCACGTGATGGGGATCATCTCCGCCGTGGCATTGAGCTTCATCGTGCAGCTGCCGAGCGGGATCATCGAGTGCGTGAGTGACAGGTCTCGCGACTCGAGCGTGCGCATGTAGCGCAGCATCTCCGTCTCGGAGTGGTGCGTGTTGAACACGGGGTGCGTGAGGAACTCGCTGGTGCGCGCGAAGCGCTCGTCGAAGCGGTCATCCACGTCGGCGTCCAGCCCGCTCGTCTCCGGTGCCGGGTTTCCAGCGGCGAAGATGGTGAGCAGCGCCTGCACGTCATCGTCGGTAGCGGTCTCGTCGAGCGCGACGATCACGCGGTCGTCGCCGGCGCGGCGCAGGTTGATCCCGCGCGCTTCCGCCGCGGCGATCACCTGGTCGGACGAGCCCTGGCCGAGCTCCACGCACAGCGTGTCGAACCAGACGTCGTGTGTGAGGGTGTGGCCGAGCTGCTCCAGGCCAGCGGCCAGTACGGCCGCGTGCCGGTGGATGCGCCGCGCGATGGCGGTGAGCCCGGCGGGCCCATGCCACACGGCGTACATGCCGGCAATGACCGCGAGGAGCACCTGCGCCGTGCAGACGTTGCTCGTGGCCTTCTCGCGGCGGATGTGCTGCTCGCGCGTCTGGAGCGCCATGCGCAGCGCCGGCCGCCCGCTCGCGTCGCGACTGACGCCGATGATGCGGCCGGGCAGCATGCGCTTGAACTCGTCCTTCGTGGCGAAGAACGCCGCATGCGGGCCGCCGTAGCCGAGCGGTACGCCGAAGCGCTGGGAGTTGCCGACGCAGACGTCCGCGCCCCACTCGCCCGGCGGTGCCAGCAGGACGAGGCTCAGGAGGTCGGCCGCTACGACCATGAGGGCGCCGGCGGAATGCACGCGCTCCGCAACGTCGCGGTAGTCGAGCACGGCGCCTTCGGTGGTGGGATACTGCACCAGCGCGCCGAAGATCTCGGGACCGAAGGTGGCAGTCATCGCGTCACCGACGACGATCTCGATGCCGCGTGCGTGCGCACGCGTCTGCACCACGTCGATCGTCTGCGGATGGCACTGCGCATCCACGAAGAAGGTGTTCTTTCCTTCCTTGCCGCGGGCCTGCGACGCCATGAACATCGCTTCGGCCGCCGCCGTGCCTTCGTCGAGCAGCGACGCGTTGGCGATCTCCAGGCCGGTGAGGTCGATGACCATGGTCTGGAAGTTCAGCAGCGCCTCCAGCCGGCCCTGCGCGATCTCCGCCTGGTAGGGCGTGTACGCCGTGTACCAGCCGGGATTCTCGAGGATGTTCCGCTGGATCACCGGGGGCGTATAGGTGTCGGCGTAACCATAGCCGAGGAAGGAGCGGAAGATCCGGTTGCGGCTCGCGATGGCACG
>DASTGQ010000561.1:0-5527 GCA_035718985.1 Gemmatimonadaceae bacterium | reverse complement strand
TCCAGCTCCTGAAGCGCGCAGTGGACAAGGGCCGGTTCGGCCGGCTGTACATGGCCAACGTCACGGTGCGATGGACCCGGCCGCAGGCCTACTACGACGCCGAGCCGTGGCGGGGCACCTGGGAGTTCGACGGTGGGGCATTCATGAACCAGGCGAGCCACTACGTGGACCTGATGCAGTGGCTCATGGGGCCGGCCGAGAGCGTGATGGCGAAGACGGCGACCCAGGCCCGCCGGATCGAGGCGGAGGATTCCGGAGTGGCGGTCGTCAAGTTCCGCTCCGGCGCCCTGGGCGTCATGGAGGTGAGCGTGCTTACCTATCCGAAGAACCTCGAGGGATCGATCACCCTGCTCGGCGAGACCGGCTCGGTGAAGATCGGCGGGACTGCGGTCAACAAGGTGGAGCACTGGGAGTTCGCCGACTACGACGACGACGACAAGCTGGTGGACGCCGCCGCCACCGCGCCGCCATCCGTGTACGGTTTCGGCCACACGCCCTATTACGAGAACGTCGTCGCCGTGCTGCAGGGTCGCGCCCGGGCAGACACGGACGGCCGTGCCGGCCGGAAGTCCCTCGAGCTGATCCTGGGCATCTACGAGTCGGCAAAGACGGGTCGCGAAGTGCCGATCCCGCTCCGGACGCGGTTATAATTCACCGGGTCCGTTTCCCTCCTTTCCGCGTACCAATCCTTCCATGGCCGTTCCTCTACTCGACCTTCGCGCCCAGCACGCGACGATCCGCGACGAGACCGTCGCCGCGATCATGCGCATCGTGGATGCACAGACGTTCATCCTCGGCGATGCGGTGGCCGAGCTCGAGCGCGACGTCGCGGCGCTCTCCCATACGAAGCACGCCATCGGCTGCGCGAACGGGACGGATGCGATCCTTCTCGCCATGCGCGCACTCGACGTGGGTCGTGGCGACGAGGTCATCACGACACCATTCACCTTCTTCGCCACCGCGGGGACGATTCACAACGTCGGCGCCACGCCGGTGTTCGTGGACATCGAGCCGAAGACGTTCAACATCCTGCCCGAGGCGGCAGGCGCGGCGCGGACGAGCAAGTCGAAGGCGGTGATTCCCGTGGACCTGTTCGGGCAGATGGCGGCGATCGAACAGGTAGCCGCCGCCCTGCCGGGGCTGCCCGTCATCGAGGACGCAGCACAGTCCATCGGGGCGCGGCGGAAGGTGCAGGGAACGTGGCGAATGGCCGGCGAGCTGCCGACCATCGGCACCTTCAGCTTCTTCCCATCCAAGAACCTCGGCGGTTTCGGTGACGGCGGGATGATCGTCACTCAGGATGACGCGATCGCGGAACGACTGCGCCGGCTCCGCGTCCACGGCGGCGCGAAGCAGTACTTCCACGACGAGGTTGGGTACAACAGCCGGCTTGACGCGCTGCAGGCCGCGGTGCTGTCAGCCAAGCTGCCGCACCTGCCCGGATGGAGTGCGAAGCGCCGGGAGAACGCGAAGTACTACGACGCGGCGTTTGCCGATCTCGCCAAGGAAGGCAAGCTCACCACGCCGTATGTCGCTCCCGAGAGCGAATCGATCTTCAACCAGTACACGCTGCGCATCCCGGGGGGGCGCCGAGACGCCCTGCAGTCGTACCTCAAGGAGCGCGGCGTGGGTACCTCCATCTATTATCCGCTCCCGCTCCACCTGCAGCCCTGCTTCGCGTACCTCGGCTATCGCGAAGGGCAGTGTCCCGAGAGTGAGCGGGCGGCCAAGGAAGTGCTCTCACTCCCGATCTTTCCTGAACTGACGCGCGGCCAGCTGGATGAAGTGGTCGAGGGCGTCCGAACCTTCTTCTCGAAGTGACCAAGATGACCGCTCGTGACGTGCTGCTGCGCAAGATCGAGGACCGGAGCGCCAAGGTGGCGGTGGTGGGGCTCGGCTACGTGGGCCTGCCGCTCGCCGTCGAGTTCGCGAAGGCGGGCTTCACGGTCATCGGCTACGATGTCAGCCAGCGCGTGGTGGACCTGCTCAACGAGGGCAAGTCTCACATCCAGGACGTGCCGGCCAAGGAGGTCGCGGCCCTCGTGAAGGCGAAGAAGTTCGTCGCCACGACGGACGACGCGCGCCTCGGCGAGGTGGACGCGATCTCGATCGCCGTCCCGACGCCGCTCGGCAAGACGCGCGACCCGGACATGAGCTACGTCCAGGCCGCCGCGAATACCGTCTCGAAGCATGCGCACTCGGGGCTGCTCGTCGTGCTCGAGAGCACGACCTATCCCGGCACGACGCGCGAGGTCATCCAGCCAGCGTTCACGGAGCGCGGCTGCGTCGTGGGTGAGGACGTGTTCCTCGCCTTCAGCCCGGAGCGCGTGGATCCCGGCAACCCGAAGTACCACACCAAGAACACGCCCAAGGTGGTGGGAGGCATTACCCCGGCCTGCACCGACGTCGCCGTCGCGCTCTACGAGAGCTGCATCGACACCGTCGTTCGCGTGGGCTCGACGGAGACCGCGGAGCTGGTCAAGCTGCTGGAGAACACCTTCCGGTCGGTCAACATCGGAATGGTGAACGAGATGGCCATCGTCTGCGACAAGCTGGGCGTGGACGTGTGGGAGGTGATCGACGCCGCCGCGACGAAGCCGTTCGGCTACATGAAGTTCACGCCGGGCCCCGGCATCGGTGGCCACTGCATCCCGCTCGACCCGCACTATCTCGCGTGGAAGATGCGCTCGCTGAACTACAAGACGCGCTTCATCGACCTCGCCGGCGAGGTGAACACGGCCATGCCGGCGTTCGTCGTCACCAAGGTGGCGCGGGCGCTGAACGAGGACCGCAAGGCGGTGAACGGCAGCCGTGCCCTCGTCATCGGCGTGGCCTACAAGAAGGACATCGACGACGTCCGTGAGAGTCCCGCGCTGGACGTGATGCGCCTGCTGGAGCAGGACGGCGCGGAAGTGGTTTTCCACGATCCGTACGTGTCAACGATCCGCGAGGACGGGCACGTCATCGAAGGCGTGGCGCTGACCGACGCCGAGATCGAGAAGGCCGACGTGGTGGTGATCGTCACTGACCACACCAGCATCGACTACCAGCGTCTCGTCGACCACGCCACGCTCATCGTGGACACGAGGAACGCGACGGCGAAGACCACTCGTACGCGCGCGCGGATCGTGCCGCTCGCCTCGTCGGCAACCGCCGAGGCGTCCGTGGCCTCGTGACGAGCACGGCACTCTTCCTCTCGTGAACATCACGGTCGTCGGCACCGGCTACGTGGGACTCGTCGTCGGTGCCTGTCTCGCCGAAACGGGGAATACGGTGGTCGGCGCGGACGTGGACGCCGGAAAGATCGAGCGGCTGCGTGAGAATGTGCTGCCGATCTACGAGCCCGGGCTGGACGACTATGTCGAGCGCAATCAGCGGCAGTCCCGCCTCTCGTTCACCACGAACATCGCGGACGCCGTCGCTTCGGCAGACGTGGTGTTCATCGCGGTCGGTACGCCGCCGGACGAGGATGGATCCGCGGACCTGCGTCACGTTCTCGATGTCGCGCGTGTGATCGGCCAGCACATGACCCGGGAGCTCGTCGTCGTGACCAAGTCCACCGTCCCCGTCGGGACGGCGAGCAAGGTGGCGGCCGTCATCGCGGAGTCGGCGCGCTTCCCGTTCCACATGTGCAGCAACCCGGAGTTCCTCAAGGAAGGCGCGGCGATCGAGGACTTCATGCGGCCCGATCGGGTGGTGATCGGGGTGGAGAGTGACCACGCGCGCAGCGTGATGGCCGAGCTCTACGCGCCGTTCGTGCGGACAGGGAAGCCGATCATCTTCATGGACATCCCGTCGGCCGAAATGACGAAGTATGCGGCCAACGCCATGCTGGCGACGCGCATCTCGTTCATGAACGAGATTGCCAACCTGTGCGAGCGAGTCGGCGCGGACGTGGACAACGTACGGAAGGGCATCGGGTCGGATTCGCGCATCGGGTCGGCATTCCTCTTTCCGGGCCCCGGATTCGGGGGCTCCTGCTTCCCGAAGGACGTGAAGGCGCTCGTGCGGACAGCGCGTGAGTACGACGTCCCGCTGCGCGTGCTGGATGCCGTGGAGTCGGCCAACGAGGCCCAGAAGCAGCGCCTCTTCCAGAAGCTCGTGGCGATCGCGGGGTCGGTGCGCGGACGGCGGGTCGCGGTCTGGG
Organism: Gemmatimonadaceae bacterium; assembly: GCA_035718985.1. Taxonomy (GTDB): domain Bacteria; phylum Gemmatimonadota; class Gemmatimonadetes; order Gemmatimonadales; family Gemmatimonadaceae; genus AG11. The sequence continues at coordinate 1,380 of DASTGQ010000561.1, read as the reverse complement.
GCCTGGCATTCAAGCCCAACACGGACGACATGCGCGAGTCACCCGCGCTCGTGCTCGTGGACGAGCTGCTCGAGGCGGGCGCGGACGTCATCGCCCATGATCCTGTCGCCATGCCGGAGGCGCAGCGGCGCCTTGCCAACCGGATTGCCTTCGCCGACAACGGCTACGATGCCATCGACGGCGCCGACGCCCTCGTGGTGGTGACGGACTGGAACGAGTACCGGCATCCCGATTTCGCGCGCATCCGCCGACTCCTGCGCACTCCGGTCGTCGTGGATGGACGCAACCTGTACGATGCGCGGAAGATGCGCGCCCTCGGATTCACCTACGACTCCATCGGTCGCGGAGCGCGCGCGTGAGGGTGCTCATCACCGGCGCCGCCGGCTTCCTCGGGTCCCATCTCTGCGACCGCTTCCTTGCGGATGGGCACGAGGTGATCGGGCTCGACAACCTCGTCACCGGACACGAGGAGAACCTCGCGCACCTGCAGGATGAACCGCGCTTCCGGTTCGTCCGCCACGACATCTCCACGCCGACCGACGTGGAAGGGAAGCTGGATGGGGTGCTGCATTTTGCCTCGCCGGCGAGTCCCGTGGACTACCTCGAGCTTCCCATCGAGACCCTGCTCGTCGGTTCGGCCGGCACTCATCAGGCGCTCGAGCTCGCGCGGCGGAAGAACGCCCGCTTCTTCATGGCCTCGACGTCGGAAGTGTACGGCGATCCACTCGTGCATCCCCAGCGCGAGGACTACTGGGGCAACGTCAACCCCGTCGGACCACGGGCGGTCTACGACGAAGCCAAGCGCTTCTCCGAGGCGATGACGATGGCGTACCACACGCATCATCGGGTGGATACGCGCATCGTGCGCATCTTCAACACCTACGGTCCCCGCATGCGCCCGCGCGACGGCCGTGTCGTGTCCAACTTCATCGTCCAGGCGCTGACGGGCGAGCCGATCACGATCTACGGCGACGGATCGCAAACCCGGAGCTTCTGCTATGTGTCCGACGAGGTGGAGGGGATCTTCCGTCTCTTCCAGCAGGGCGACGCACAGCCGACGAACATTGGCAACCCGGACGAATACACCGTGCGCCAACTGGCTGACCTGGTCGTCGAGCTGACAGGCTCCCGTTCAGCGATCGTGCGGGAGCCACTGCCGGTCGACGATCCCAAGGTTCGCCGTCCGGACATCACGCGGGCGCGTCAGCTCCTCGGGTGGGAGCCTCGCGTGCACGTGCGCGAGGGGCTCGCGCGCACGATCGAGTACTTCGCGCGGCAGGTGGGCACGTCTCGCATGGACCCGCGGCAGCCTCATTCGAGTCGCCCGCTGGGCGGTCCCCGCTAGCTGCCGGCGATTCCGGCAGTGGGCGTGCCCTCGTC
>DASTGQ010000560.1:0-5672 GCA_035718985.1 Gemmatimonadaceae bacterium | reverse complement strand
GTCTGGGTGTAGTCCTCCCAGCGCATCGTGTTCTCCTGCGCCGCCTCCCCGGTGGCAAGGACGTTCTCGCCGAGCGTAAGGCGACCCGGTGGATCACTGGCGAGGCGACCGGCGAAGCGCTGTCCGGCGAAACCGGGCAGGCCGCCGAACGAGTAACCGATGCCGATGTTGCCCAGGCCGTCCATCGCGGGGCTCGGCATCCACCGGTAGCCGCTGTCGGGCGCGTAGCTCCCCTGCTGATAGAGCACGGGACGTCGCGCGGCGTCGAGCCGAAGCTCGTACCAGCGCACGGCGCCGCCGCCGGTGGTGCTCGCCACCGAGTGCGCGGCGACGATGGACTCCTGACCGCCGATGCGGCGGTAGACCACGCGCGACATCAGCTTGTCGCCTTGCGCGTCGAGGCGCCGGTCCGTGCCCGACTGGGGCACGCAGTTGGTGAGCTGGCCGCCGCAGAGATAGTGGTATGGCGCGACGGGAATTCGCACCGGGCCGGAGAGCGATGTCTTCGTCGTGTCCTCCCAGTCGACGTGAAAGCGCCACGCGAAGAGGGCGTCGTCGCTGAGAATTCCCTTGAGTTGGGTGCCGCCCGCGGCGAGGACGACCTCGGGCGCTCCCGCCGGCGGGAGCTGGCGGCCATCGAGGTCGGCGGCGTTGAGGAAGTTCACGCCGTCGATGACGATGCACTGCTCCGTGGCCGGCTCCCCGCGTAGCATGCGCTGGCGATCGACGACACAGGCCTGCTTCTGGACGACGTCGTCGCCCGTGCTGGTGGGCACGTAGTAGCCATCGGGCCACACGGCAGGGCGCGGATAGTCGGGAAAGAGCGGGCGGACGAAGTGGTAGCGGTAGTACGGGCCGAAGGGATCAGACCCGGTGCTGATGGCGTAGCACATTCCGTAGGAGCCCTTCTCGGGCGGCGGCCCCGTGCGCGGCCCGGTGCGCTGGTCGGGTGCCGGCGCCGCGGATGGCGCTGGAGCGGGAGGCTCGAAGAGGGATACGACCGGTCCGGGCTGACCGGGATGTCCGATCTCGCTCGTGCGCGCCGGCTCGCCGCCGCGTGCTGGCGTCGGCTCGTGCTCGCGCAGCGGCGCGCGCGAGAACAGCGGCATGACGATGAGCCAGCGGTCGGCGAGCTGGTCGTAGCGGACCACGGCGTCGCCATTCGGGTGCGCCTCGCAGGGACCGCCGAAGCCACGGAACACGTTGTTGGTCGGCACCGGTCCATAGAGTGCGCGGCCAGTCTCGGCGAATCGACGGCCCTTCTTCGTGAAGATCGCCATGCGCGAATTGACGATCTGTACGATGTGATCGGGCCCGACGGCGAGGGAGTTGTCCGACGGGTTGCGCCCGGTGGCCGAGCCCTGTGGCCCGACGAACTGCTCGCCGAGGCCGTCGAAGCTCGCCACCAGCTCGGCGGGAGGACGACGGCCCGGCGTCGTCTGTTCCACGTCGCCGCTGCCCGGCGTGGCGGCGGGCGCACGGAGGGCAGCGGTGCCTGGGGCGCAGGCGACGACGATGACGGCGAGGGCGGCGAGGCAGGCGGCGCGCATGGCAGGGGAAGAGGCGAGGGATCGGCGGCGGCCGCTATTGCGCCGCTGCTTTGCATATAGTATCCAATGTTCGCCCTCCCACCGCGCGCCGCAACCCTTGGCCGCCGTTCCCGTCCCCGTCGCCGAGCACTGATGCGTCGTTTGTCCTCCCTCCGGCGCTGCGTCGGACCCACGCTCCTCGCGCTCCTCGCGCTCACGAGGCCCGCAGCGACACCGGCCGCCGCGCAGAGCGTCGTGCCTGGCGACACGGGAATGCTCCGACGCATCTTCGCCTCGCGCGAGTTCACCGGCGAGTCGGCCGGCCGGCTCCGCTGGCTGGACGGCGACAGCTATACGGTGCTGGAGCGGTCGTCCGACGGCAGCGCATCGGAGATTGTCCGGTACGACGCGGCGACCGGACGCCACGACGTGCTCGTCCCCGCGGCGCGGCTCGTTCCCGCGGGGGCGTCGGCCCCGCTGGCGGTGGAGGACTACGGCATCTCCAACGACCGCACGCACGTCCTCCTCTTCACGAACTCGCGCAAGGTGTGGCGGGCGAACACCCGCGGCGATTACTGGGTGCTCGACCTTCGCAGCGGCGCGCTGCACAAGCTGGGAGGTCCGCAGGCAGCGCCGTCCACGCTGATGTTCGCGAAGTTCTCGCCGGCGAGCGATCGCGTGGCGTACGTGCGCGCCGGCGACCTGTATGCGGAACCCGTGACCGGCGGCGCACCCACGCGCCTCACGCACGATGCGTCGCGCACCATCGTGAACGGCACCACCGACTGGGTCTACGAGGAGGAGTTCGGCCTGCGCGACGCCTTTCGCTGGGCGCCGGACGGCCGCCGGATCGCCTACCTCCAGTTCGACATGTCAGGCGTACGGGACTACCTGCTCATCAACGACACCGACTCGCTGTACTCGTTCGCCACGCCGATCCAGTATCCCAAGGCGGGAGAGACCAACTCCGCCGTGCGCGTGGGCGTGGTGAGCGCGAGCGGCGGCCCCACCACCTGGATCCGTCTCGCTGGAGATCCCCGGCAGATGTACGTGCCCCGCTTCGACTGGTCGGGGTCGAATGACCTGTTCATCCAGCACGTGAACCGGCACCAGAACCGTGACGAGGTGCTGCTGGCGGACGCCCGCACGGGAACGACGCGCTCCATCTTCGTGGACTCCGACAGTGCATGGGTGAACGTCAACGACGACGTCCCCTGGCTCGACCACGGCCGCCACTTCCTCTGGGAAAGCGAGCGCGACGGATGGCGGCACGTGTACAGCGTGTCGCGTGACGGCCGTGACGTGCGCCTCGTGACGCCGGGCGCCTACGACGTAGTGTCGGTTGCCGGCGTGGACGAGGCGAACGGATGGCTGTACGTGATCGCTTCTCCGACGGACGCGACGCGCCGGTATCTCTATCGCGTGTCTCTGGCCACGCCGGGCGAGCCGCAACGCGTATCACCGGACGTGCCGGGCACCCATGGCTACGAACTCTCGCCGAGCGGAGAGTGGGCCATCCATACGGTGTCCAGCTTCGACGTGCCACCCACGGTGGACATCGTCGCCCTGCCGTCGCATCGCGTGGCGCGCACGCTGGTGGACAACGCGGCGCTCAAGGCGCGGGTGGCCCAGGTGGTGCGCACGCGTCCGGTGGAGTTCTTCAAGGTGGCATCCACCAACGGCGTGCTCCTCGACGGCTGGATGATCCGGCCGACGCACTTCGACTCCACGAGGCGCTACCCGGTGCTGGTGAACGTGTACAGCGAGCCCGCCTCGCAGACGGTCGTCGACCGGTGGGGCGGCGCGGGCGGTCTGTGGCACCGCATGATCGCCGACCTCGGTTACATCGTCGTCAGCTTCGACAACCATGGCACGCCGGCCCCGCGCGGGCGCGCGTGGCGAAAGAGCATCTACGGCGCCATCGGACCGCTCGCGAGCCAGGAGCAGGCGGACGCGATGCAGGCACTGTTGCGCCAGCGCTCGTACCTCGATCCGGCGCGCGTGGCCATCTGGGGCTGGAGCGGTGGCGGCTCGAGCACCCTCAACGCGATGTTCCGTCATCCCGACGTCTACCAGGTAGGCATGGCAGTCGCGCCGGTGCCGGACCAGCGCCTGTACGACTCCATCTACGAGGAGCGCTACGTCGGCCTTCCGCAGGAGCATCCCGAGCGCTATCAGGTGAGCTCCCCGATCAACTTCGCGGAAGGACTACGCGGGAAGCTGCTCGTCGTGCACGGCTCCGGCGACGACAACGTGCACTTTCAGGGGACGGAGCGGCTGGTGAACCGGCTGGTCGCGCTCGGCAAGCCGTTCGACCTCATGGTCTACCCGAACCGGACCCACTGCATCTGCGAGGGACCGGGAACGACGCTGCACGTGTACTCCCTGCTCACGCGCTACCTCACCACCAACCTGCCGGCCGGCCCTCGCTGACGGCGCCCAACTCTCCTCCCGACCAACGATGCCGTTTGCCGACGTGAGTCACGCCCTGGACGCCAAGGTGGTGCTGTTCATCGCCCTCGCCCTGATCACTCTGTTCTACCTCGTCGTGTTCGTCGTGGGCGTGCGCCGCGCACGAGGGAGAGAGGCGACGAACCCCACCGCTGGCACGCTCGCCACCGGCTTCGTCGCCAACTTCTTCGACACGCTCGGCATCGGCTCCTTCGCGACGACGACGGCCATCTTCCGGCACTGGAAGATGGTGCGCGACGAGCGCATGCCCGGCACCCTCAACGTCGGCAACACCCTGCCGACCATCGCGCAGGCGTTCATCTACACCCACCTCGTGCCGGTGGACCCGCGCACGCTCGTACTCATGATCGTCGCCGCGGTACTCGGCGCCTGGCTCGGCGCCGGCGTGGTGGCGCGGTGGCCGCGGAGCCGAGTGCAGTTCGGGATGGGCCTCGCCATGCTCGGCGCAGCGGCGCTGATGCTGGCGGCGCAGCTCCAGTACGTGCCGGCCGGCGGCGACCTGCTGCGCCTGGACGGAAGGCTGCTCGTGGTGGGGCTGATCGGCAACTTCGTGCTCGGCGCGCTGATGACGATCGGCATCGGGCTCTACGGCCCGTGCATGATCCTCGTCAGCCTCCTCGGGATGAACCCCACGGCGGCGTTCCCGATCATGATGGGCTCGTGCGCCTTCCTGATGCCGGTAGCGAGCGCGCGCTTCATCCGCGAGCGCGCCTTCGATCCACGCGCGGTGGTCGGCATGCTCATCGGCGGCGTGCCGGCGGTACTGGTGGCGGCGTTCATCGTGAAGTCGCTGCCGCTGTCGGCGGTACGCTGGCTCGTCGTGATCGTGGTGACGTACACGGCCGTGACTCTCCTTGCCGCGGCGCGCCACGAGCGTACGGCCACCATCGCCACGGACGCCGAGGCGGAGACGGCCTCGCTGTCGTGAGGCGCATGCACGGGGTTGGCGCGTGGCGATGGGCACTGGCGGCCGCATCGTGGGCCGGCGCGCTCGCCTGCGCCGGCACGCAGCGCACTGCCGAGGTGGCGAGGGCGACGCCCGCGCCACCGCCGGCGCGCGCGATGCTCTTCGTGCCCGACGCTCCCTTCTGGCGCGAGCAGGCGCCGGCGAAGTTCCGCGTACGCATCGAGACGACGCGGGGACCGTTCACCCTGGAGCTCACGCGGGCGCTCGCGCCGATCGGGGTCGATCACTTCTACAACCTCGTGCGCGCCGGCTACTACGACGACTCTCGGTTCAGCCGCACCGTCGCCGGCTGGATCACGCAGTTCGGGATCGCCGGCGATCCGGCGGTCACTGCCGTATGGGCGAGCCGCCCGATCAGGGACGACCCCGTGCGGGCGAGCAACGTGCGAGGCTCGTTCATCTTCGCCATGACCGGCCCTGATACACGCACCACCCAGGTGGTCGTGAACCGGCGTGACAACCTCAGCCAGGACGCGCAGGGCTTCGCGCCGATGGGTTACGTCGTGCAGGGGATGGACGTGGTCGACAGCCTCTATTCCGGATATGGCGAGCGGTCGGGCGGCGGGATGCGAGCCGGCCGGCAGCAGCACGTGCTCACCGAAGGCAACGCATACCTCGACCGGGAGTTCCCCCTGCTGGATCACCTGGTCCGGGCGACCGTGGTGTCGGCCACCCCCTGACGCATCGCGGCGGGGCGGCGCCCC
>DASTGQ010000559.1:0-2550 GCA_035718985.1 Gemmatimonadaceae bacterium | reverse complement strand
GACCTGCCGGGCCACGGACTCTCGGACAAGCCCGACGATGACGCGGCCTACCGTCTCGCGCCGATGATGGAGGCCGTGCGAGGGCTCATCGACACGGAGCGGCTGCAGCGGGTGGCGGTGGTGGCGCAGTCCATGGCGGGCACCATCGCGCTGGAGCTGCTGCTGGCGGGCGAGCCGCGCATCGAGCGCCTGGCCCTCGTGAACCCGGCGGCCTTCGGCGTGGTACCGCTGCTGGGCATCACCCGAGCGCTGCCATTGCGCCTGATCGGTCGCGCGATGCCGTACCTCGTGACGCGGCGGAGCGTGGCGCGCGCGCATCGATTGGTCTATGGCGACCCGGCCCGCATCACGCAGCGGGACATCGACCAGTACTGGGCGCCCTCACAGTTTCCCGCGTACAGTCGTGCCCTCTGGCGCCTCGCCGCCGCCTTCGAGTGGGATCGACCGGGGGCCGACGTGATGGCTGCGAGGCTCCGCAAGGTGCGGGTGCCGGTGCAGGTGTTGTTGGGCGGACGCGACCGGCTGGTGCGCGATGCCGAGCCGTACGTCGCCGCACTGCTCGCGGCGGGCGCGCCGCTCCAGGTCAGCGTAATGGAGGCGGGAGAGCATGCCGTGAACGAGGAGCGCCCGCGCGAGGTGATGGATCGCCTGTCACTGCTGCGCCACGTGGACGTCAGCGTCCCGTTCCGTTAGATTACACGCATCGAAAGGACGAAAGACCAGGCCGGGAGGAGCGGGCGCCCCAGGGCGTTCCGTCGCTGCCGGCCGGCGGTGGAGGACACGCGCGCAGGGCGCGTGAGGCTGCGGATCCCTCCACGACCGTTCGGCATCGGGCCGGACGACACATTCCGTGCGCGGTCGCATCTCGCGGCCGCATCCTTACTTCATGAGCGCACCGGTCGAGCGACGGCATGAGCCGCCCAGGTCCGGTGTGTGCGCCGGTCCCGGAAGTTCCGGGATCGCGGCCCCGGCGCAACGCATCAGGACGAATGACCGACATCACGCAACAGACGCTCGCCGAACGTGAGGCGGCCGCTGGGCCGACGCTCAGCTTCGCCGACCTCGATCTCCATCCGGCGCTGCTCGACGCGATCCGCGACGCTGGCTACACCAGCCCGACCCCCATCCAGCGCGAAGCCATCCCGCTGGCGCGCAAGGGCCGCGACATCATGGGGCTCGCGCAAACCGGCACGGGCAAGACGGCTGCATTCACGCTTCCGATCCTCGATCGCCTGATCGACGGACCGCGTCGCACGCGCGCACTCATCCTCACGCCCACGCGTGAGCTGTGCGTGCAGGTGGAGGAAAGCTTCCGGAAATACGCAAAGCACACGGACATCGAAGTCGCGGCCGTCTACGGCGGTGTCCCGCTCGAGCCACAGGAGAAGAAGCTGCGCGCCGGCGTGGACGTCGTCGTCGCCACGCCCGGCCGCCTGATCGACCACCTGGAGCGCCAGAACGTGGTGTTCGACGATCTCGAGATACTGGTGCTCGACGAGGCGGACCGGATGCTGGACATGGGCTTCGCTCCGCAGATCAATCGCGTGGTGAGCGACGTTCCGCCGTACCGGCAGACGCTCCTCTTCAGCGCCACGATGCCTCCCGAGGTGGAAGCGCTCGCGCGGAAGTACCTGCGCAAGCCGATCGTCGTGCAGGTGGGAGTACGGTCCGCCGCGGCGAGCACGGTGACCCACGCCGTGTATCCGGTGCCGCGCGAGAAGAAGAATGCGCTGCTCGTGGAGCTGCTCACCGGCAAGGTGCACGAGTCGGTGCTCGTGTTCACGCGCACGAAGCACGGCGCCGATCGCGTGGTGCGCGACCTCGAGAAGGCGGGGCTGAGCGCCACGGCCATGCACGCCGACAAGAGCCAGTCGCAGCGCACGCGCGCGCTCCAGGACTTCAAGGACGGGAAGACGCACGTCCTCGTCGCGACCGACATCGCGCAGCGCGGGCTGGACATCTCCAACATCAGCCACGTCATCAACTACGACGTGCCGCAGCAGGCCGAGGACTACGTGCATCGCATCGGACGTACGGGACGCGCGGCGAAGGAGGGCGATGCCTACACCTTCATGGCGCCGGACGAAATCGCGATGGTGCGCACGATCGAGCGCGTGATCGGCCAGCCGATCCCACGCGTCTCCGTGCCGGGCTACGATTTCGGGACGGTCGCGGCGGACTGAGAACTGGAGGACCGGAGGACCGGAGGACCGGAGGACCGGAAGGGCACACCGAACCCTTGTTCGGTGTGCCCTTCGCCGTTCCGGTCCATCGGTCCATCGGTCCATCGGTCCATCGGTCCAGCGGTCCAGCGGTCCATCGGTCCAGCGGTCCATCGTCCTTCTCACCGCCTCACCCTGCCTAATCTCGAGACCACCAGCGTTTCCGCCGCGTGGCCGCGGCGGGCGATGAGGGTGAGGTTGGAGGCGCCGTAGCCAAGGCCGCGCGCGTCGAAGGCGAGGGAATCACGCGAAGCGGAGAGCGCGACGCCGTGCGCGTGTCCCAGCGCGTGCACGGCGAGTGTCTGTCCCCGCACGCGCAGCGCGACCT
>DASTGQ010000558.1:0-4358 GCA_035718985.1 Gemmatimonadaceae bacterium | reverse complement strand
TGGCGACGGTATCGCGGTGGGCGCAGCAGGTGCGTTGCTCCGATACCTGAAGGAGATGCAGCCGGCCGGCGTGTCGCACCTCGCGCGGCCGGTGGTGGAGCGCACGGGCGACGTGATGCCGCTCGACGAGATGACGCGACGCAACCTGGAGCTGGTGGATTCGTTGCGCGGCACGGACACCCAGGGGACGCTGCTCGCCGTGCTCGATCGCACGACGACCCCGATGGGGGCGCGGCTGCTCCGGCAGTGGCTGCTCGCCCCGCTGCTGGACCGCGCGTCGATCGAGGCACGGCTCGACGCGGTCCAGGCGCTGCTCGACGACGCGAGCGCGCGCGGGGCGCTGCGCGAGGCGCTGGATGGAGTGCGCGATGTGGAGCGGCTCGCCGGAAAGGCGGCAGCGGGGCGAGCGACACCTCGCGAGCTGGCGGCGCTCGGTGCGTCGCTCGGCAGATTGCCCGAGGTGAAGCGCGCCACCGACCGCCTGGATGCTGCGGGGTCGCTCGGTCGCCTGATGCAGCAGTGGGACGACTGTGCCGAGCTGGCGACGGTGGTATCGCGCACGCTGGTGGAGCGGCCGCCGCTGCAGCTCGGCGACGAGGCGACGATCGCCACGGGTGTGGACGTCGAGCTGGACGAGCTGCGCGCGCTGCGCGACGGGAGCAAGGACGCCATCGCGGCGATCCAGGCCGAGGAGCGCGCGCGCACGGGCATTCCGTCGCTCAAGGTGGGGTTCAACAAGGTGTTCGGCTACTTCATCGAGGTGACGAACGCCAATCGTGAGCTCGTACCGGCCGACTACCAGCGGCGCCAGACGCTCAGCGGCGCGGAGCGCTACGTCACACCAGCGCTCAAGGAGTACGAGGAGAAGGTCCTGTCGGCCGCGGAGCGGATCGAGGCGTGCGAGCGGCGCCTGTTCGAGGCGCTGCGCGGGCGTGTGGGCGCAGCGATCGCGCGCCTGCAGTGCGTCGCGCGCCTCGTCGCCGAGCTGGACGTACTGGCCGCGCTGGCCGACGTGGCGGCGAGGGAGGGCTATGCCAGACCCATCTTGACGGACGGCTTCGACCTCGAGATCACCGGCGGGCGGCATCCGGTGGTGGAGCGCATGATGCCGCGCGACAAGTTCATCCCGAACGACGTGCGGCTCAGCGAGGACGCACGCGTAGTGATCCTCACGGGCCCGAACATGGCGGGCAAGAGCACGATCCTGCGCCAGGTGGGGCTGATCGTGCTGATGGCGCAGGCGGGGAGTTTCGTGCCGGCGGCGTCGGCGACGATCGGGGTGTGCGACCGCGTGTTCACGCGCGTGGGGGCAAGCGACAACCTGGTGCGCGGTCAGTCGACGTTCATGGTGGAGATGGCGGAGACGAGCGCCATCCTGCACACGGCGACCCGTCGGAGCCTCGTGTTGCTCGACGAGATCGGGCGCGGCACGAGCACCTACGATGGCGTATCCATCGCGTGGGCAGTGAGCGAGCACCTGCACGAGAGCACAGGGTGCAAGACCATCTTCGCCACGCACTACCACGAGCTCGTGCAGCTCGCGGATGAATTGGTAGCAGTACGCAACTATAACGTCGGCGTGCGCGAGGTGGGGGACCAGATCCTCTTCCTGCATCGCCTGCAGCCGGGCGGGGCGGACCGCTCGTATGGCATCGAGGTGGGCCGGCTGGCCGGCCTGCCGGCGCCAGTGATCGGTCGTGCGCGCCAGGTGCTGGCGCTGCTGGAAGGGGAGGGGGCGACGCTGGTGCCCGCGCTCACCTCGGCGGTGTCCGCGCGCGGCGAGCGGAGTGGTGCCTTGCGCGCGCCAAGGGCGGCAGATGCCGACCAACTGGCACTGTTCGCTGCGCCGCACCCCGTGGTGGACGCGCTGCGCGGGGTGGACGTGAACACGCTCACGCCGCTTGCCGCGCTGCAACTGGTGGCCGAGCTCGCCGAACGGGCACGCGCATGATGCGGTCATGCTCGCCCGTGCTCGCGCCGCGCGGCTACATTGCGCGCATGACCACCCGTTCGCTGCGCCACGTCGTGCTGCCCGCGCTCCTGCTCGGCGTGATGGCGACAGGCTGCAACCGCGACGCCACGCAGAAGGTTGCCCGCGCGCTGCAGGCCGGTCCGCCGACGCCGGACGAAGTCCCGCGGATGATCAACAGCGAGCTCCCCTTCCGCTATCCGCCGGCGCTCTACGCGCAGAAGGTGCAGGGCAACGTGACGCTCCGGCTTCGCGTCGACACCAACGGGCTGGTGCATCCGGACTCGACGCGCATCGAGGAATCGAGCGGGTATCCGGCGCTCGACTCCGCCGCGGTGAAGGGGTCGCAGGAGCTGCGCTTCGTGCCGGCCAAGCTGCATGGCGAGCCGATGGCGGTGACGATCCTCTTTCCCGTGTACTTCCGCCATCCGGACGCGCGTCCGCTGCCGGGCGACACCATCCTCAACCGGCGGGACAGCACGCCGCCCACTCTTCCATGAGCACCTCGAGCACCTCGGCCTCCCGCGAACGAGCGCCTGCCCAGGGCGCCCCGATGCGCAACGCACGTCCATACGACACCGTCCTGGACACCATCGGCTGGACGCCGCTCATCCGGCTGCACCGGGTGACGCGTGGCATCCGCACGCCGGTGTACGGCAAGGCGGAGTTCTTCAACCCGGGTGGCTCGGTGAAGGATCGGATCGGCATGCCGATCATCGAGCGCGCGGAGCGCGAAGGGAAGCTCAAGCCTGGCGGGACGATCGTGGAGGGCACGAGCGGGAACACGGGCGTGGGGCTCGCCATCGCCGCCGCGCTCAAGGGCTACAAGTGCATCTTCACGATGCCCGACAAGATGTCGCAGGAGAAGGTGCGCCTGCTCAAGGCGTTCGGTGCCGAGGTGATCATCACGCCAACGGCGGTGGCTCCCGACCATCCTGACAACTACGTGATGATGGCGAAGCGGATCGCCTCGGAGACGCCGAACGCGATCCTCGCGAACCAGTTCTACAACCAGGCGAATCCCGAGGCGCACTACGCCACCACGGGGCCGGAGCTGTGGGAGCAGACGCAGGGGCGCATCACGCACTTCGTCGCCGCCGCAGGGACGGGGGGCACGATCACCGGGGTGGGGCGCTTCCTCAAGGAAAAGAACCCCGACATCAAGATCATCGCCGGCGACCCGCACGGGTCCATCCTCGCCGAGCTGTGGCGCAGCAAGGGGAAGCACACCGTGGAAGGGGCGCCGTACAAGGTGGAAGGGATCGGGCAGGACAAGCTGCCGGGCACGCTCGACCTGTCCATCATCGACGACTACCGGACGGTGAGCGACCGCGATGCATTCGCCATGGCGCGTCGCATGACGCGCGAGGAGGGGCTGTTCGTCGGCGGCTCGTCGGGGCTGATCGGCCACGTGGCGCTCCAGGTGGCGAGGGAGGTGGATGACCCGGACGCGCTGGTGGTGACATTCCTGTGCGATACCGGCGAGCGCTACCTCTCCAAGCTCTACAACGACGAGTGGATGCGCGAGAACCAGCTGCTCGAGCCGGAGCACGTCACCCTGGGCGACCTGCTGGACCACAAGGGCGACGGCGCGCCAGTCGAGCTGGTGAGCGCGGCACCCGGCCAGCTCGTGCGCCAGGCACTCGGCCTGATGCGGCTGCACGACGTGTCGCAGCTTCCCGTGCTGGAGAATGGCGAGTGCGTCGGCAGCGTGACGGAGTACGCGCTCACGCAGCGCGGTCTCGAGAGCTCGCGCTTCCTGGATGCAGTGGTGGGCGAGGTGATGGACGATGCATTGCCCATCGTGAGCGCGGACCAACCGGTAGAGTCGGTCCAGAAGCTGCTCTCGAGGGCGACGCCGGCCGTGCTCGTCCGCGACGGGGCGACGCTTCGCGGGATCATCACGCGGGGAGACATGCTGGCGTACCTCATGGCCCGCTAGTCGCGCGGAGCGCGACTAGCGGGCGTGAGACGTGAATCGTGAATGGTGAGACGTCACTCCTCACGCATTTCGATTCCGCCGTCACGATTCACGTCTCGCGATTCACGTCTCACGATTCACGACTCACGTTCTATCCGATGCGCATCACCGTACTCATGGGCGGCACTTCTTCCGAGCGCGACGTCTCTCTGGCGTCGGGGCTGCGCATCAGCGAGGCGCTGCGCTCGCGCGGGCATGAGGTGCGAGTCGTCGATACGGCGAAGGGGCCGGTGGACCGGGATACCGAGCAGCGCATGCTCTCCGGGGGCGTGGTGAAGACGCTCCCTCCCACGCCGGAAGAGCTGGCGCGCATGAACGCCGAGTCGCTGGCGGACACGGCGGCCCGGCTGCCGAAGCGCGGCGACTGCGACGTGGCGTTCCTCGCGCTGCACGGCGGGCGCGGCGAAG
>DASTGQ010000557.1:0-5118 GCA_035718985.1 Gemmatimonadaceae bacterium | reverse complement strand
GAACACCTTACGCTGTCGAGCGGCATCCAGCAGCTCGCGCTCTCCCCCGACGCGAAGAAGGTGGCTTTCGTCGTCCACGGTGAAGTGTTCGCGACCTCGGCCAAGGACGGTGGCGACGCCACGCGCGTGACGGAAACGCCGGGCGACGAGGAACAGATCACCTGGGCGCCCGACAGCCGCCGGCTCGCGTATTCCAGCGACCGCGACGGCGCCTGGCACGTCTACATGTACGACTTCGGCACGCGCACCGAGAAGCAGCTCACGCGCGGCAGGGAGAACGACATCGTGCCGCGGTGGTCGCCCGACGGGAAGCAGCTCGCCTTCGAGCGTGGCGGACGCGAGGTGCACGTGCTGGACGTGGCCACCGGCGTCGAGCGCAAGCTCGCCACCGCGTGGGTCAGTCGTCCGCCATTCGTCGACACTCGCGAGGTAGCCTGGTCGCCCGACAGCAAGTGGCTGGCCTACGTGACGGGCGCCGGCGCCAAGCAGTTCGCCAACGTGTTCGTCGTGCCGGCGAGCGGTGGGGAGCCGCGCCAGGTGAGCTGGCTTTCCAACGGCAATGGCGGCGGCCTGTCGTGGAGCCCCGATGGCACGTTCATCACCCTGTCGTCGGGGCAGCGCACGGAAGACAGGCAGGCGATCCGCATCGACCTCGTACCGCGCACGCCGCGCTTCCGTGAAGATCAGTTTCGCGACCTGTTCGGGCCGACGTCGCCCGGGCAGCCGCGTACGCAGCAGCCGGGACCGGGCGCGCCGGTGACGAGCCAGCCCGCGACCCGCACTGACTCGTCGGGCCGCCGTGACAGCACCGTACGTGCGCGCGTCGACGTGAAGATCGTCTTCGACGACATCCGCCGCCGCGCGGAGGCGCTGCCCACCGGACTCGATGTCGGCGACATCTCCATCAGCCCCGACGGCAAGACGCTGCTCCTCGTTGCCTCCGCCGCCGGCCAGACGAACCTGTACACCTTCTCGGTCGACGACCTGTCGCGCGAGCAGCCGACCGCACGCCAGATCACGAGCACACCCGGCTTCAAGAGCGCGGCGCAGTGGTCACCCGACGGCAGGGAGGCCTGGTTCCTCGAGAACGGCCGCATCAACTCGGTGAACGTGGAGTCACGCGCCGTGAAGCCGCTCGGCGTGACCGCGGAGATGGACGTCGACTTCGATTCGCAGAAGATGGCGGTGTTCGACCAGGCGTGGGCCTTCCTGCGCGACAACTTCTTCGACGCGGCGATGCGCGGCACCGACTGGAACGCGCTGCACGACGAATACGGCGCGCGAGTGCAGGCGTCGCATACACCGGACGAGATGCGTCGCGTCATGAACCTCATGATCGGCGAGCTCAATGCCTCGCACATGGGGATCGGTGGCCCGCCAGCACAGCAGCCGTACACCGGCCGCCTCGGCCTGCGCTTCGACCGCGCCGAGTACGAGCGTGACGGCAGGCTTCGCATCACCGAGGTGCTTCCGCTTGGCCCCGCCGCCCTGGGCGGGCAAGTCCACGTCGGCGATGTGCTCGCCGCGGTGGACGGCCACGCGATCGACGCGAAGACGAACCTGGACGAACTGCTGGCGTATCGCACCGGCAAGCAGACCATACTCTCCATCACGCCGAGTACCGGCGCGGCGCGCGAGGTTACGGTGCGGCCGGTGAGCGCTGGGACGGCCAAGGGTCTTCTCTACCGCGCCTGGGTGGAGTCGCGGCGCGACTACGTGAACCGCATCAGCGGAGGCCGGCTCGGCTACGTACACATGTACGACATGGGCGAAGGCTCGCTGCGGCAGCTCTACGAGGACCTCGACGCCGAGCAGGTGGGGCGGGAGGGGGTGGTGGTGGACGTGCGGAACAACAACGGAGGGTTCGTCAACCCATATGCGCTGGACGTCCTCTCCCGTCGCCCGTACCTGACGATGCAGTTCCGCGAGCAACCGGCCGTCGGCGCGCGCTCGGCGCTCGGCCAGCGCGCGCTGGAGCGGCCGACGATCCTCGTCACCAATCAGCACTCGCTCAGCGACGCCGAGGACTTCACCGAGGGTTACCGCGCGATGCACCTCGGCAAGGTGGTGGGCGAGCCGACGGCGGGATGGATCATCTTCACGTCGAACCGCACGCTCCTGGACGGCACGACGGTGCGCCTCCCGAGTACGCGAATCACGGATGCCGAGGGAAAGGACATGGAGATGCACCCGCGGCCGGTGGACGTGCTGGTGGTGCGGCCCATCGGCGAGAGCTACACGGGGAAGGACAGTCAGCTCGACGCGGCGGCAAGGGAGCTGCTCGCTCAGATCGGGACGCAGCGATGAACAATACGCATCGCTGCATCCTCGCTGCGTTCGCGATCGGGGCGTTCGCAGCTCGTTCCGGCGCCCAGGAGAACTACGAGAT
This sequence comes from Gemmatimonadaceae bacterium, assembly GCA_035718985.1. Classification (GTDB taxonomy): domain Bacteria; phylum Gemmatimonadota; class Gemmatimonadetes; order Gemmatimonadales; family Gemmatimonadaceae; genus AG11. Next base: position 2,729 of record DASTGQ010000557.1, on the reverse strand, counting down.
CCAGGTGTACGGCGCCGAAACGATGCCGGCCGGCACCACGATGTTCGAGCTGCACAGCAACTACGCGCTCGAGGGCAGGCGCACCGCCGAAGCCGGTGTGCTGCCGACCCACCACGCGCTCCACGAGACGCTGGAGATCACCCACGGGTTCAACCCCTGGTTCGAGATCGGCACGTATCTGTTCACCAGCGCCGCGCCGGACCAGTCGTTCCGGGTCATCGGGAGCCACATCCGCCCGCGCGTGCGCGCGCCGGAAACGTGGCAGTGGCCGATCGGTGCCAGCCTCTCCATGGAGGTCGGCTACCAGGAGCGCGACTTCTCCACCGACACGTGGAGCCTCGAGCTCCGGCCGATCATCGACAAGCAGTTCGGCGCGTGGTACGCCTCGTTCAACCCGACGCTGGAGAGAGGACTCCGCGGCGAGACGGCGGGCGAGGGCTTCGAGTTCTCGCCCAACGCCGTCGTCAACCGCGACGTCGCCCGCAAGGTGAACCTGGGCGTGGAGTACTACGGCGGCATGGGACCGATCCACGGCTTCGTGCCGCGCGCCGAGCAGGAACATCAGCTCTTCGGCGTCGTGAACCTCGACATGGGCGCCGATTGGGAGTTCAACGCAGGATACGGCGTGGGGCTCACCGCGCCCACCGAGAAGCGGATGGTGAAGATGATCCTCGGCCGGCGAGTGGGGACAATCCGCGCTCCCTGACGTGCTTCACCCGCCGAACTGCGCGAACCCCACCGTGTTCCCGCCAGGCTCGCGCACGTAGATCTCCGTGCTGCCGTAGAACGTCGTGTGACGTGGCGAGACGACGGGTGCTCCCGCGATCGCCTTCTCCACGGCGTCGAGATCTTCCGTCGTGATGAACAGCGCGGTCGAGTGGCCAGTGAGCTCCGCCACCGCGTCCGGGCGCTCGGCGATCACGCTCGCCCGGGTCTGGTACATCACCTCGATCTCTCCCTTCTTCACGCTGGCGAACACCAGCTTCCCGTCGTCGCCGGGCACCTGGTTCTCGACGGCGAAGCCGAGGCGGTCGCTCCAGAAGGCGATGCACGGCTCGACGGCGTCCACGACGAGCACCGGCGTGAGGCGACCGAGTGCGGGACCGGCAGAGTTCGTGGCTGCTGGCATGGAACACCGTCCTTGCGACGACGTGAAGGTGGATCCCGCCACTCGCATCGCGAGTGCGGAACGACGTTCGAGGGTGCCGAATAAACACCGAATCTTCAACCGCGTCAAGAAGGCCTTCAATCGCGACGCGATACGTCTCGCAGCCTCGCCGCCGGCACGTCTCCGGCGCTAACTTGCTCTCGTCACCTCACTTTCGGGACCGATGAAGGCCATTCTGCTGATCGACCACGGCTCGCGGCGCAGCGAAGCCAATGAGATGATGGACTGCATGGCGAACCTCGTGCAGGCCGTCGCCGGACCGGACGTCGTGGTCCGCTACGCGCACATGGAGCTGTGCGAGCCGTCCATAGCCACCGGCGTACGGAACTGCGTGGATGCCGGCGCGACCGAGATCATCGTCTTCCCGTACATGCTCTCCCCGGGCAAGCATTCCACCGGCGATATCCCGCGCATGGTCGCCGCGGCGGCGAAGGACTTTCCCCAGCTCGATGTGCGCGTCACCAACGCCTTCGGCGTGCACGAGAAGCTCGCCGAGCTGATCCTCGAACGCGCCGGGCTGCCGATCGCCAACCCGCTCGTCGCGGACGAAGCCGCGCACTGCTGGCATTCCACGCGTAACGGAGTCGCGTGCGGCGATGCCTGTCGCTGCCACCCGGTGAGCGGCGCCGTGGACGCGGCCAGCGCGACGCACTGAACCACTGAACTCCACCACGACGCCGATGTCATCCGACACCGAAGTCTCCCGTCCGCCCCTCACGCTCCTCTCCGACGACGAGACCGCGTTCCGCGACGCCGTCGCCGCCTTTGCCGCCGATGAGGTCAAGTCGCGCGTGCAGGCGATGGAGCGCGCCGGCAAGATCGATCCCGCCCTCGTGAAGCAGTACTTCGAGATGGGCCTCATGGGGATCGAGGTGCCCGAGCAGTACGGCGGCGCCGACGGCTCGCTGATGATGGTGGCGCTCGCCGTCGAGGAGATCAGCAAGATCGACGCGGCGGCGGCCATCGTGGTGGACGTGCAGAACACGCTCGTCAACTATCCCATCAACCGCTACGGCAGCGACGACCTCAAGGCGAAATACCTGCCCCGCCTCACCAGCGACACGGTCGGCGCGTACGCGCTCAGTGAACCTTCCTCCGGCAGCGATGCCTTCGGCATGACGACGCGCGCCGAGCAGCGCGGCGGCAAGTGGTACCTGAGCGGCCGCAAGATGTGGATCACCAATGGCGCCGAGGCCGGCATCTACGTCATCTTCGCCAACGCGGATCCATCGAAGGGCTACAAGGGCATCACGGCGTTCGTCGTCGAGCGCGACTTCAAGGGCTTCTCCGTCGGAAAGAAGGAGGACAAGCTCGGCATCCGCGCCAGCAGCACCACGGAGCTGATCCTCGATGGCGTGGAAGTCCCCGCCGAGAACGTGCTCGGCCCTGTGGGTCAGGGGTACAAGATCGCGATCGAGACGCTGAACGAGGGACGCATCGGCATCGGCGCACAGATGATCGGCGTCGCGGCGGGCGCGCTCGCTGCGGCCACCGACTACGTGAAGGAGCGCACGCAGTTCGGAAAGAAGCTCGGCGAGTTCCAGGGGATTCAGTTCCAGCT
>DASTGQ010000556.1:0-3655 GCA_035718985.1 Gemmatimonadaceae bacterium | reverse complement strand
TTCAGTCCATCGGTCCATCGGTCCATCGGTCCATCGGTCCATCGGTCCCCCGGTCCTCCCCTACTTCGTCTCCGGCACTACTCCTGGCGGCGCCTTCATCGGCTGCTTGGTGAACGGCTTCACGAGGAGCTTCTCGCCGATGCGGATTCGGTCGCCCTCGATGTGGTTGAGCGTGCGAAGCGCCTCGGGGGTGGTGTTGAAGGCTCTGGCGATGGAGGCCAGCGCTTCGCCACGCCGCACCGTGTGGTACCACTCGCGGCGGCCTTCGTAGATGGCGACCGCGCGCGCGCGCGCCGCGGCGCGGCGCTCCTCGCGGCGGACGCGCCCGACGGTGCGTAGCGAATCGTAGCGCAGGCGGAGCTGGCTGAGCAACGAGTCCACGCTGGCCGAAGTAGCGCCGGAGGTGGCGAGCGTCACGGACGGCTCTCGTGGCGCCGTGATCTTGAGCGCCCGCGCGAGCAGCATGAACGTGCGCGTCGGCTCGACGACCACCGAGGTGTCCACGGGCCACTCGCGCTCGTCGAATGTCGGGGGCGCGTCGGGTGGGCTGAGCGGATCGCGTGGCTGCAATCCGAGATAGATCAGCCGCCCACCGACCGGCCGGATCGAGTCCCCCGGTGCGCTCGTGAGGACGAGGATCCCCCGGGTCGCACGGAAGTAATCGATCGCCGGTCGCTGTGAGACCTTCACCATCACTACCGGCCGCTCATCGGGACGCATGACGGAGAAGCGGAGCTGCCGCGTGGAGTAGAGCGTGGCGTCGCGCGGATCCGAGCGCGCGGCGCGATACGCGATCTGCACCGCCGTCACCAGCACGGCGAGACCCACGCACCATGCGAAGTACTTGAGCCAGATCGGGTAATGACCACGACGCTTGCGACGCCTGTTGCGGCGCGGCATCGCATCCCAGTTCGGCAGATCAGCAGGGTCGCCGCTCCAGGTGCCTTCGGCGGGAATCGGTGTGGTTGCTTCGGTCACGTGCTAGAAGTTCGTGCGGATGGACAGCGATTGAGAGAAGTGCGACGTCGCGCCGGTGGTGATCCACCATACAGCGCCGTGCAACGAATGTCACGGTCCGGCTTGCCTACCCCTGCAACTCTTGTTACCGTCCGGATGCTAACCACGCGGCGACCCCAGTCCGGTCGCCTGCCTCGGCCCGTTGTTCCGTCCGACCGGAGGCACCAATCAGTATCACTCGACTCGTCCGCCAGATCACCCTGGCCGTCGCCGCTGCGGGAACCGTGTACTTCACGGCTTCGCAGGTGCGTCCCGTGTTCCTCGGACGTACCACTGTGGCAGACCGCGTGCTCGCGGGCGCTTATCTCGACTCGTCGGCGACTTCGCGAGCGCCCTGGCTGACCCTGCCCGAGCCGCTCGCCCTGCGCCATCCGCAGTTCCGGCGCGATGTCGCCGCGTTCGCCGCGGACCTTCGCGGCACCGGCCAGCTCGATGACGCACGTGCCGACTCCATCGCCCAGGTTGCGGTGCGGGAAGCGTACCACCGCCGCATCCCCCCTGCGCTGGTGCTCGGAGTCATGCTCACCGAAAACGATGCGTTCAAGCGCAGCGCCCGCTCGAAGGTGGGCGCGCTCGGGCTGATGCAGATCATGCCGCGGCTCTGGACCCCCAACCTCGGCCCGATTCTCGGACGGGACCTCAAGGACGACGAGACCAACCTCCGGTACGGCGTCTACATCCTGAAGCACTTCGCTCGCGAAACGCCGGATACCCTCGACCCCGCCTCGGCTACCCGGACGGCGCTCCTCCGGTACAACGGCTGCGTACGCGGAAAGAACACGCCCGACTGCCGTGCGTACCCGGAGAAGGTGCGCGCCCACGTCGAGAACGACGCGCGGAATGTGTGCGCTGGTCGCGCCTATCACGATTGCGTGGCGCTCCCGCTCTGGGCGGCGCTGCGTGATACCGTGACGCCGCGCCTGCCGAGAACCACGGTCGCGTCCGGCATGGTGCCCGCGCAGGCTACCGACCGTCCTCGTCCCTCGCCGCGCCGAGTGGCACGCGCTGAGCGAATGGGAAATTACCTGCTCGGGCTCGTAGGTCCCCGGGCGGACTAGCGACCGCGGCCCGTCGCCGGCGGTCGTGAAAGCGAAAGGGGTGTGGCCAGTCTGCCACACCCCTTTCGCACGTCCGGGAACGAACGCCTAGTGAAGCGCTTCGATCGTGCTCGAAGCCTGCTGCTTCACGCTGATCTCCGCGCCCTGCGCGAGGATCGTCACCTTGGCGTTGATGTCGTCGTCCTGGTGGCCGCCGAGATACTTGCCCTTGGGGCTGAGCAGGAACACGGCGTTGCTCGTCGTAGCCGATTCTACCGCGATGGCCTGGCCGGAGGTGGTGCCGCTGCCGCCTGCCTTCACCGTGGACAGGCGTGACACCTTGAACGCCTTCTCGCCCGCGACGTTCGTGTCACCGATCACCTGGTAGTTGGACACCACGGTGCGATTCAGCTCGAGGCCCTGCTGGCTCACCTTGTCGTTGAGCGTGTCGGCCCACGTCATCCCGGCGTGGATGTCCTTGCGGTACGTCGGCAGGAACCGCGACACGCCCTCGGTGAACTGGGTCAGCACGGGGTTATTGCCCTCGGGCGGCTTGCTCGAGTACAGCTTGCCCGTGGGCGAGATGTACGAGACGAAGCGCGAGCCGAGGAGGCTGGACATGTCCTGCTTGCCCTGCGCGCTCTGGATGTCCAGCGAGTCGAGCGTCACGGTAGCCACGATCGTGTCCTTCGACTGGCGAGCGAGGTTCACCGTGAGTTGCTGTTTCACTTGCATCTGGAACTCCTGGCTCCCCATCGGAGAGGTCTGGCTTCCCTTGGTGGAGGTGGAGAGGCGATAGCGCGTGGTTCCGGCGGCGTACTCCACACTCTGCGCGCGCAGCGGCATGGCAGCCAGCGGAGCCACGAGCAGCAGCGCGGCGGGAAGCGCGAATGAACGAACGGTCATCGGGAGCGACTCCAGGGAGACGAAGAACGCGCCGACCCTGCGTCGGCGCTCTACAGTATACGCCCACCCTGAAAAAAGGTTACCGCTCCCGTCCGTCACGTCGGCTGACCTCGCACGTGCCGAACACTACCTTGATGTCATGAACTCCCCCGAGATTCTCATCGAGCGGTTGTATCCCGACGTGTCCGTGCCGGCGCGTGCGACGGCGGGCTCCGCGGGACACGACCTTCGTGCGTACCTGCGTGAGCGTACCGTCGCGGTGTCGGACGGAGTGCAGCAATCGTCGCGCGCGGCGACGAACGACAATGGCGAGTGGAGCATCAGTCTGTCGCCGCGCGAGATGGCGCTGGTGCCGCTGGGCTTTCGCACGCGCCTGCCCAGTGGCATGGAGGCGCAGGTCCGGCCTCGGAGCGGGCAGGCGTTCCGTCACGCACTCACCATCCCGAATGCGCCCGGTACGGTCGACGCCGATTACGCCGAAGAGTGGCTCGTGATCGTGCGCAACGACTCGGTCGCACCGCGACGACTCGTGCATGGCGAGCGCATTGCCCAAGTGGTGTTCGCGCGCCACGAATCGCCTGAGTTCCGCGAGGGCGATGTGCAGCGAAGCACCGAGCGGGCCGGTGGCTTCGGCAGCACGGGCCGTCACTGAAACCGCTCCGCTCCGCGGAGCGTCCGGATGAACGGGAGGTGGC
>DASTGQ010000555.1:0-7026 GCA_035718985.1 Gemmatimonadaceae bacterium | reverse complement strand
TGCCGATGGCGCGGGCCAGCCGCGCGAGCGCACCAGCGCGACGGCGCCACATCCCGCCAGGCAGCCCCACGCCCAGAAGCCATACACGAAGAAGTAGTCGCGCTCCCGTGCCTCGTGCGCGTCGGCACCCGGGAGCAGGTTCCACCCCAGCGATGCACCGGCGCGCATGTTCAGGTAGACCGCCGCGCCGATGGTGCCACAGGCGAGCAGTACGAGCAATGCGTCCGCGAGTCGGCGAGCGTCGCGTCGGAGAGACCGCGCACCGACCACGCCGAGCAGCGCGAATACCACCGTGGCAGCCACCCGCGCCGGCGAGGTGAACACGCCGTTCGCCCAGCCGAGCGCCACCTGCCAGTCCACGTACTGGAAGACATTTGCCAGCTGGAGCCAGGCGGGGGCGCGCCGCGGCCAGAGCGGGGCCACGTCGTACTGCCGACGGGCGACGACATCGCCGAGGGCGCGGAGCGTGGACGGGTTCCCCTGGTTGAGCGGGGGATCGAGGCGCGCGCGCACCAGAAGGATGAGCAGCGCACTCGCCGCGACACCAGCGAGCACGAGCGCGCCGAGCAGGAGCACGACGGAGCCCCGCGTCACGGGCTCACGTGCGTCGCCCGTTTCACTTCGGGCCACGAGCGACGCGGCGGAGACGAGGAGGCCGGTCAGCACGATCCACCCCGACACGCGACCGATGCCCGCGGCCATCACCAGGACACCCAGCAACGCGACCAGGCGCGATACGTTCCAGCGCCCCGCGCGGTCACGCGCCGCGAGGGCGACGGCGGCGGGTGCGGCGAGCAGCACGCTGAGATGCACCGCCGGCGCGAGCAGCATGGCATACGCCGTGAGGAGCGTCCATCGGCCCGCGCGGTCAGCGGGGGCGTCGCCGGCGCGCGCAGCGCAGGCGAGCATCAGGGCGGCGTGCAGCAAGGCAATCGCGTACACCTCCGTCTCCGTCGCGTTCGCCCAGGCCGATGCCATCAGACCCGCGCAGAGCGCAGCCGTGGCGCCTGTCCAGCCGTGGCGCGACATCGCGCTTCGGTCGCCGCCGACGGCGCCGCGCTCGTTTGCCACCAGCCATGCCGACATCGCTCCCGCGCTCGCCGTCGCCACGGCCGACAGGACGTTCGACGCACGCGCGGCGCCGAGCAGTGGCGCGAGTGCGTGGGTCCAGGTGTGATCGAGGGCGACGTAGACCGGCGTGCCCGGTGGGTGCGGAATCCCGAACCCCCACGCCGCCGCGATGAACTCGCCGGCATCCCAGAACGTCACGCCCGGCGCGAGCGTGAGGAGGTAGCAGCAGAGCAGCACGGCGCCGGCGAGCCACGCCGCACGACGGGGCGTCAGGCGGTCGCTCCCATCGCGTCCACCGGCACGCGCGTGGGCGTATGACCCGCGAGCATCTCGCGCAGCTGATGCGGCGAGAGTTCCCGCCACAGTCGCCCGCGCTCGGCTACGGACACGGTTGCCGTCTCCTCGCTCACCACTACCACGATCGAGTCGCTTTCGTCGGACAAGCCGAGCGCAGCGCGGTGACGCGTGCCCAGCGACCGGTCGGCGAGCACGCTCTGCGACAGCGGAAGGATGCACCCCGCGGCAATGATCGTGTCGCCACGCACGATCACGGCGCCGTCGTGCAGCGGCGAGTAGGGCGTGAAGATCGTCGTCAGCAGGTCGGTCGACACCTTCGCTTCCATGGGAGACCCCGACTCCACCCATGGATCGAGCGACACCTCGCGCTCGATCGCGACGATGGCGCCGATCCCGGAGCGACTGAGCCGCTCCACCGCCTCCACGATCTCTTCCGTCACCTCGCGCTGCGCCATCTGCCGGAAGATCCGCGCGAAGCGCGCCTGGCCGAGGTGCGCCAGCGCGGCGCGCAGCTCGGGCGCGAACACCACGAGCAGCGCGATGGCGCCGTACTGGAACACGAAGCCCAGTACGTAGGTGATCATCTCGAGCTTCAGCACCCACGCCGCCGAATAGACGGCGAGAAGCATCACGAGACCCGTCACGATCTGCAGCGTGCGCGTCCCGTGGAACAACAGCAGCACGCGGTAGAGCGTGTACGCGACGATCAGGATCTCGAGGATGTCCCGCCAGCCGGGATGCAGCAGGCGGAGCTGCGCCAGCTCCCTCACGGCGCCGCGCCGCCGGCACGGTGCACGGCCGCCACCACGTCGAGCGCCTGACACGTGGGCCCCACGTCGTGCACGCGCAGCACGCGCGCGCCCCGCTCGTACGCAGCGACCGCGGCGCCCACGCTCCCCCACACGCGACGCCCAGGCTCCGTGTTACCGGTGAGCTCGCCGATGAATCGCTTGCGCGACGCCCCGACCACCACCGGATAGCCCCAGGCGACGAGCCGTTCCAGGCACGCGAGCGCGAGGAGCGAGTGCTCGGCGCGCTTGGAGAATCCGATCCCGGGATCCACCGCAATCCGCTCGCGCTCGACACCGGCACGCTCGGCTGCGTCCACGCGATGGCGAAGCTCATCGAGCATCTCGTCGAGGAAGCTGGCGTACCGCGCGTGCGCATACGTCGCCATGTCCGTCACGTCTCCGCGCGAGTGCATGATGACCACGCCCACGCGGGCCTCGGCACACACGCGGGGCATTTCCGCGTCCAGCGTGAGCCCTGACACGTCGTTGACGATCTGTGCACCTGCCTCGATTGCCGCCTCGGCGACGGCAGCCTTCACCGTGTCCACCGAGATGATCGTCTCCGGTCGTTCCACCGCGAGCGCGCGCACCACGGGCAGCACGCGTCGCAGCTCCTCGTCCACCGGCACCGGCTCGGCATGCTGCGGCCGCGTGGATTCCCCACCGACGTCGAGGATTCCGGCGCCCTCGGCGACGAGCTTCGCCGCGTGAGCCAGCGCCGCGCTGGCGGAGTAGAACTGTCCGCCGTCACTGAAGCTGTCCGGCGTGACGTTCACGATCCCCATCACCACGGGATGATCGAGGGTCAGCGCACGATCACGGAGCTGCCAGACGGAGGGCATGCTGGCAACTTAACTCGTGCTGGGCGGGAGTCGAGAGTTGCTGGGTGCCGGCGCAAGCAAGTGGGCGGAACGACCGACTGCGGCACAACGCAGTCGTCAGCTCCGCCCCACTGTTCCCTTGTGACCCCGCTTCCACGTAATTGCGGCGAGCGAGGAGCTACGACCCGTTCTGTGAGCTGAGAGCGTGAGCTGTCAGCTCTGCCGCGCAAACTCCCGACACCCCCCAACTGAGACTGTCGACTGCGTGACTCCCGGTCGACAGTGAAGCCGGGTTCACGCCGGCGCCGGCTCCGGTCCCCCCAGCAGCGGCGGGTTCCGTCGCGGCTCGTGCACGGGTGTCGGTGTCGGGGCCGGCAGCGCGGCAGCCGGCGGGGCGCCACTCGTGCGGGGTGGCAGCTTCTCGCCGCGCGCGATCATCAGGATGTCCTCGCGCGTGAGCGTCTCGCGCTCGAGCAGCGCCGCGGCGATGGTGTGCAGGAGCTCGATGTTCTCCGACAGCACCTCCTTCGCCCGCTCGTACGCCGTGGTGATCACCCGCTTCACCTCGGCGTCCACGAGCTGCGACGTCTGCTCGCTCACCTCGCGGCGGTGCTGGATCTCGCGACCCAGGAAGAGCTCCTGCTCGTTGTCGCCGACGAGGATCGGCCCGATCGCGTCGGACAATCCCCACTGCGTCACGTAGCGCCGCGCGATGCTCGTCGCCTTCTGGATGTCGCTCGATGCGCCCGTCGTCACGTGATCGTAGCCGAACACCAGCTCTTCGGCCGTCCGTCCGCCGTAGGTCATCACGAGGTTGGCCTCGAGCTGCTGGCGGGTGATCGAGACCCGGTCATCCTCCGGCAGCGTGAAGGCGAGACCGAGCGCGCGGCCGCGCGGCACGATCGTGACCTTATGGAGCGGATCGTTGCCGACGACCTTCATTGCGCACAGCGCATGACCGGCCTCGTGGTACGCCGTGAGCCGGCGCTCCTCGTCCTTCATCACCATCGACTTCCGCTCGGCGCCGAGCATGACCTTGTCCTTGGCGTCCTCGAGGTCCATCATGAAGATCTTGTCGTGCCCGCGGCGCACGGCGAGCAGCGCCGCTTCGTTCACGAGGTTCGCCAGGTCGGCGCCCGCCATGCCTGGAGTGCCGCGCGCCAGCGTCGTGATGTCCACGTCGTCGCCCACCGGCTTGTTGCGCAGGTGGACCTTGAGGATCCCCTCCCGGCCACGCAGGTCGGGTGCGTCGACGACGATCTGCCGGTCGAAACGGCCCGGACGCAGCAGCGCCGGATCCAGCACGTCGGGACGGTTCGTCGCCGCGATGAGGATGACGCCGTCGTTGCTCTCGAAACCGTCCATCTCCACGAGCAGCTGGTTCAGCGTCTGCTCGCGTTCGTCATGACCGCCGCCCAGACCTGCCCCGCGGTGCCGGCCGACAGCGTCGATCTCGTCGATGAAGATGATGCACGGCGCCTGCGCCTTCCCCTGCTCGAACAGGTCGCGCACGCGGCTCGCGCCCACGCCCACGAACATCTCCACGAAGTCGGAGCCCGACATCGAGAAGAAGGGACGTCCCGCTTCACCGGCCACCGCGCGCGCCAGGAGGGTCTTGCCCGTTCCCGGCGGCCCGACGAGCAGGCAGCCCTTTGGAAGCCGGCCTCCGAGCTTGGTGTACTTCTGCGGATCCGTCAGGAACTCGATGATCTCCTGCAGCTCCTGCTTGGCCTCGTCGGCGCCCGCCACGTCGGCGAATGTCACCTTCGGCGTGTCGCCGGTGAGGAGCTTCGCCTTGGACTTCCCGAACGAGAACGCCTTGTTCCCACCCGCCTGCATCTGGCGGAAGAGGAACAGGTAGAACCCGATCAGCAGCAGCCACGGCAGGAAGTTGATCACCCACGCCATGAGGCTCGGCTTCGCATCCTGCGAGTTGATCTTCACGTTGTGCGCGCGCAGCTCGTCGATCTCGGCCTGCGAGTTCGCCACCGGGAGCTGCACGGTGAACTTCCTCGCTTCCTTGCCGCCGATGACCTCCTTCTGCTTGAAGTCACCCGTGACGTTCTTGCCCGACGTCACCGTCACCTCGGCGATCTCGTCCTGCGCGAGGAGCGACTTGTACTGGGTGTACGAAATCTCCGGCGCGGCGTCGGCGCGCGCGCCGGACAGCTGCACCAGGGCAACCGGGATCATGATCACGAGGATCCAGAACGAGAGCGTCTTCGACAGACGGCCCCAGTTCGTTCCCTTGTTGTTGCCCTTGTTCGGCTTGTTCTTGTCGTTCTTTGGCGGCATAGGTACCGGCATCTACAGCAGGCTCGCGATATATGGCAGGTGCCGAAAGCTCTCGGCGTGATCCAATCCGTACCCGACCAGGAACTCGTGCGGTGCGTCGTATCCGATGAACTTGGTGTCGTACTTCAGCTCGTGGGCGATGTGCTTGTGCAGCAGCGCACAGATCTCGAGGGAACGCGGATTCCGTGCCCGAAGAAGGTCCATCAGGCGATTCAGCGTCCGTCCCGTGTCCACGATGTCTTCCACGAGAAGGATGTGCTTCCCTTCCAGCTTCGTCTCCGGATCATACACCAGTCGGACGTTTCCGCTCGACACGGTGCCTTCGCCGTAGCTGGAGGCCACGAGGAAGTCCACATGGATCGGCCGCGTGATCTCACGGACGAGATCGCTCAGGAAGATGAAGCTCCCCTTGAGCAGCCCCAGCACGAGCAGGTCGCCCGTCGGATAGGCGGCGGTGATCTCCGCCCCCATCTCCTTCACGCGGCGCGCGATGCTCGGGGCGTCGTACACGATCCGTCGCAGGGTCCGCCCCTCGAGGCGCGGATCAACGGGTAGTGCGCTCACAGACGTAGTGTCGTACCGGTCTCCCGGACCGCTCGGTTGCCGCATCGGCGCGGCGCACTCCTGGAATCCAGACGACGTCCCCTTCCGCTCCGACCACCACCGGCCACCCCGCCCGGTCGAGCCCACGAACGCCCGCATCCGAGAGGTACCGCTTGACCCGCCGTACACCCTGCGTCCCCGATGCGCCGAGGCGATCCCCTGCATTCCACGCACGCACCACGGCGGTGGTGCCCGTGCTCAGTGCCGCCCGCCATGCTCCGCCCGCTGCTTCGATGGAGACTTCCTCCACCCGGAATTCGAATCCGCCCCACCTCAGCGTGCCGCGCGTCGGAAGCTCTGTCGGGGTGCTGGTCGCCTGAGAACGCTTCCCAAGAATGTAAACGCCGCGCCGGGCTTCCATGTACCACCCGCCCGCCAGCGGCATCACCCCCGTCCGCGGCTCCCTCATTGTAAACGCTGCCAGCCGTCGGGTTCCGCGCCGATCCAGCGCCAACCCCGCACGCGCCGCCAGCGCGCCCCATAGCACGCACAGAGAATCCTCGCCATGACCGGCGAGTTCCCCAGCAGCAATGACCAGCGAGCCCTGTTCGTCCTGCGACGGCCTGAGCCGATCCACCACGAATTCGTCCACCTCGCGCCGCCACCTCGCCGCCCGCCGCGCCATCGCGAGGAGCTGCGTATCGATGTCCGGCGCGACTCGGCGCAGCGCCGGGAGCAGGTCGAGGCGGACCCGGTTCCTCAGGAACGCGCGGGACGCGTTGCCCGGGTCGGTGTGCCACGCAAGGCCGCGGTCGCGCGCGTACCGCTCCAGCGCGGATCGCCGCAACCCGATCAACGGACGCAGCACGTCACTCGTCGCGTAGAGGCCAGCCAGCCCGCGCGCGCCGCTCCCGCGCAGCACCCGCATGAGCACCGTCTCCACCTGGTCGTCCTCGGTGTGCGCCGTCACGATGCGCGCACCGAGCGGTGTGGCCACTGCCCGCAGGAACTCGTAGCGGGCGCGGCGCCACGCCGCCTCACGTCCGTCGCCGAGCGACACTTCATCTGCTGCGTGGCCGGCCACGGCCGGGAGGCCGAGAGCCATCGCCTCGCGCATGACGTGCGCCGCCGCCGCGGACGCGGCACGTCCGCTCCCGTGATCGAACGTCGCCACCATCGCCACGCGAGGGTGCGCCACGGTCGCCATG
>DASTGQ010000554.1:0-4884 GCA_035718985.1 Gemmatimonadaceae bacterium | reverse complement strand
GGCTGCAGGCCGTGCTGCGGCGCGAGCTCGACGCGGCGCCGCACCCGGAGACGATGGAGCTCTTCCGCCGGCTGCAGCAGGGGTCCAGGAGCTGAGTCGCGTCACGCATCGGCGCGTGACGCGAGCCTGATGTCAGGTCATCGCGCCAGCGCCGCGTTGTAGAACCACACGGCGCGGGAGAGGTTCTGCTCCGCGTTCACGCGAAACGGGATGGACACCAGCGCCAGCGCGGCACCGCCGATGCCGATGGCGCGATCCGTGTCGTCCCCGTTGTGCCGGAACCAGTCGGTGCGCGACGCCACCACGACGAACGCCACCGCGCTCAGCAGGCCCAGCGTGTTCGCCGTACGGATGGAGGTGACGTAGCGCCGCGCGTGGGTGGCCGCGAGCTCGGGTCCGGCGAGCAGCGTACCCACGCCACCACCGAACGCACCGAGCCGACCGACTTCGACACCCGCGCGGCCGCGGAGCAGGCGCGGTGCGGCCAGGATGGCGGGTTCGACGCGCAGGGCGCACGTCTCGTACGTGCAGGCCACGGGCGCGCGTACGGCAGCGGCCTGCGCACTCGCGGCAACCGGCGCAGCGCCGAGCGGTGCAGCGACGAGCGCGGCCATGACGAGGGATCGGGCAAGTGACATCACTGGCGCTCCGGGATGTGGTGAGCCGACGGAGCCTCCCATTCGCATGGAGCGTGCGCGAGCGTGTCGAACGGGCGACGTCGCGCCTCCATCTCCCTCAGCTGTTGTCCGCGCCCTTCTCGCGTTCGGCGAAGACCCGCGTCATGTAGCGCTGCCCCTCGCCCACGCGCTCCACCTCCAGCGCAATGGCGTCGAGCGATTGCTCGAGATGCGTGAGGCGAGTGCCGAGCTCACCCGATGATGTGGAAGTGGGCGTGCCGACCATGACCGCCCGGTCGGCGCGCCGCCGCGCGACGAGCTGCCAGGTGAGCCACGCACCGGCAATGGTCAGTGCGACGTGCAGGCTGGCGTGGCGGACCTCGCCCATCGACGCCGCCCACGCGATACCGGCGATGTTGCCGAGCGTGAAGATCGCAGCGAGGACTGGCCAGATGATGGAGCGCCGTTTCATGGCACCTCCCGGTGTTGCGTTCCCTACGAGGCGCGCACCGGTGAAGTTTCCCTGCTCGCGCGCATTCGCTCCGGCACCAGCGACGCGAGGCGACCGATGCTCCAGATCCCGAATGCGGGCCCGAGCGCGAGCATGGGGAACGCCCACGGCCACCCCACGCGCGCGACGAGCGGCGGCACCGCCTGGATGCTCAGCGTGGTGAGCAGGAAGCCGAGCGACGTCTGCACCGTGAGCGCGGTGCCGACCGCGTGCGGCGGCACGCTCTCCGTGACGAGCACGGAGAACTGCGCACTGTCGGCGATGACGAAGAATCCCCACACCAGCGCCACCGGTGCGAGGAGGAGCAGCGACCGCCCGAAGGTGAGCCCGACGAGCAGCGCGCACGCCCCGCTCACCGCCATGGCGATGGTGACGAGCCGCTCGCGCCCGATGCGGTCGGCCGACAGGCCACCCCACACGCAGCCGGCGCCGCCGACGGCGATGATGCCGAAGGCGAGGAGCGAGGCCGCCGTCGTCGCGTGTGGCGACACGGAGCGGCTGCGCACCGCTTCGGCGGCGATGCTCGCCGCGACGAAGGCGGGAATCCACGTCCAGAAGCTGTACAGCTCCGCCATGTGGCCGAGGTAGCCGCCGGTGGCGAGCCGCCAGCGTCGCTCGCGCAGCACCTCGCCGACGAGCCCCCACGAGAAGCGGCGCGGCGGGAACTGGTACGGGCCGTCGTGATAGGCGGCGAGCACGAGCAGCGCCGCCAGCACGGCGCAGGCGGAGACGGTGAGCACCACGCCGGTGACGCCGGCGCCCGGCACGGCGTGCACGAGGTAGGGCATGCCCTTGCCCACGGTGAGCGCACCGACGACCGTGCCCACGGCGAGGCCGCGTCGCGCGCGGAACCAGGTGGCCGCCATCTTCATGGCCGGCGGATAGACGCCGGCGAGGAAGAATCCCGTGGCGAACCGCGTCACGAGCGCCGCTTCGTAGCCCCCGGCGACGAGGAGCGCCGCGTTGGCGAGCGCGCCGAGCACGGCGGCGCTGGCGAAGAGCATCCGCGCCGGCAGCACGTCGGCGAGGTTGAGCAGTGCCGACAGCGCCGTGCCGGCCACGAAGCCCAGCTGCACCACCGTGGTGAGCCACGCGATCTCGCTGCCCGAGAGTCGCCACGTGTCGCGCAGCATCGGCGCTACGGCGTTGCCGGCGAACCAGAGCGACATCCCGAGCAGCTCCGCGCCCGCGAGGAGCGCGAGCATGCGCCAGCGCGCCGGGTGCGTGTCGCCGGAGGTCACGGATGCGGGGCGTTCGGTGCGATGAG
Organism: Gemmatimonadaceae bacterium; assembly: GCA_035718985.1. Classification (GTDB taxonomy): domain Bacteria; phylum Gemmatimonadota; class Gemmatimonadetes; order Gemmatimonadales; family Gemmatimonadaceae; genus AG11. The sequence continues at coordinate 2,489 of DASTGQ010000554.1, read as the reverse complement.
CGTTGCGTGCTCGATGTAGTCGAGCTTCGGGAACATGCGCGCGAGGTAGCGGTTGCCCTGGGTGGCGATGAGCTGGTACTTCGGGTCGTCGCCGTACTCGTCGTACAGCGAATCGGCGACGGACATGCCCTGCACCACGTACCCGATGGGAACGAACCCCTGCGCGTCGAGGCTGGCGTTGTCCTTCAGGTTGATGAAGAGCTGGTGCGTGCGCGAGTTCGGCTCGAGGAAGGCAAAGCTGACCGTGCCGCGCGTGTTCTTCTGCACCTGCGGATCATCCTGGAGCGGGTGATCCTCCCAGTACTTGTTCCGCTCGAGGTCGTCGCTCGCGCCGAACTGCGCGATGAAGTGAGGCAGCACCCGGAAGAATCGGTTGTCGTCGAAGAACCCTTCACCGGCGAGCTGGTAGAAGCGCTCCACGCCGCGCGGCGCCCACGCCTTCTCGGCCCGGACGACGATGGTGCCCTTGTTCGTCGCCAACGCGACGTCGAACGAATCGGGCACGGGTCCGGCCGGCAGCTGGGTGCGCGGCTTCTCCTTGCCGCACGCCACGCCAAGGAGGGCGATGAGCGGAAGGAGCGCCATCAGCGATCGCGCCGTGCGCATCTAGTGCGTCCCCGCTTCCTTCGCCACGCGCTGCGCGAGCCGGTCGCGCGCGGAAGCGACGAAGGCACGACAGGCACCGGGCCGCACGAGCGCATCCGCGTCGCCCGCATCGCGCGCGGCCACGCGCTCCCACAGCCCCGAGGCGTCGGGGTGCGGCGTGAGCAGGATGTCGCACGGCGCCTGCTCCAGCGCGGCGAAGCCATGCTCGAAATCGGCGATGGCGTTCGGGTACGTGGTGTTGTGCGTGAAGAGGAAATCGTCGGCGGAGACCGGCGTCTGGCTGTCGGCATACACGATGTCGCGGCAGCGCGTGCCGTCACAGGAGCGCCATGACCAGCTCGTACCACCCGGCGTATGGCCGCCGGTGAAGTGCGCCACGAGCGCCAGCGAACCGACGCGTACCGTGTCGCCGTCCGCAACGATGTGCACGTCGTGCACTGGCGCATAGGACAACAGCACGCCGTACTGCGGATCGCCCGGTCCCGACGTGCCGCGCTCCAGCACCCCGGCGCTCCAGGGGCTCGCCATCACCATCGCGCCAGACGCGCGCTGCAGCTCGGCGATGCCGCCCGCGTGATCGAAGTGCGCGTGCGAGTTGAGGATCACCTTCACGTCCTTCACCGAAAAGCCGAGCGCCTGGATGTTGGCGAGGATGAGCGGCGCCGATTCCGGCAACCCGCCGTCGATGAGCACGTGCCCCTGCGGCGACGTGACGAGGATCGTGCCGAGCCCGTGCGTGCCCACCCAGTACGTGTTGGCGAATACCCTGAAGGGGTGCTGCGGCGCGTTCCACTCGGCGCAGCTCGGGCATTCCGCACTGCGCGATGCAGGGCTCTGCGCCGCGGCAGGCGCGGTGACGGCAAGGGCGATCGCGAGCGCGGGCGAGAAACGGAAATGCATCATCCTTCGGTCTGGTGGGAAACAGCGTCGGTGAGCGGCGCGTCTGCGGCTCTCGGCACTCTTGCGAAGCGGTAGCTGGTGCGCTCGTACCCTGAAGTTTCGTAGAAGCGGTGCGCATCGGCGCGGCGCATGTTGCTCGTGACTTCCATGAGGACGCACCCGCGTTCCGCGGCCCACTGCTCCGCCCTCTGCATCAGCGCGCGGCCGATGCCGCGGCCGCGCATGGTCTCGTCCACCACGAGCGCCGACACGCGCCCCACCGGGCCGGCGCGATGCAGCACGGGCGTGAGATGGAGCGTGGCCAGTCCGAGCAGGTCTCCCGGCGACGACGCATCCTCGGCGACGATCGCCTTCTCGCCAGCCTCATGGAATGCGTTCAGCCGTTGCGTGAGCACCTCCACCGGCACGTCGTAACCGAGCTCGGCGAAGAGGCGCGACATCTCCGGCACATCGGAAGCACGCGCGAAGCGGATAGTGCAGCCGACGGGCGACATGGAGCTAGCGTGCCGGCGAGCGCCCGTTGGGTCGTGCCTCGTTCGGCGCGGCAACCACCACGGCCACGACGAACCCGTCGTACCCCTTGCCACCTACCGTCTGGATCGCCGTCGCCGAAAGGCGCGGGTCCGACGCGATGAGGTCGGTCATGCGCTGGATCCCCTTCACGCCGTCGTCCGTGGTGGCGGCGTCGGCGACCTTGCCGTCGCGCACGACGTTGTCGACGACGATCACCGTGCCGACGCGGGACAGCTCGAGCGCGGCGCGGAGGTACGAGTCGCTGCGCTGCTTGTCCGCGTCGATGAAGACGAGGTCGAAGGGCGGCACGCGATCGGCGATCATACGCGCGAGCGAGCTGGCGGCGGGCGCGACGATGACATGCACGCGGCCATCGAGCCCCGCGCGATGGACGTTGCGTTCGGCGACGGCGGCGTGGCTGGGCTCGATCTCGAGCGTCACCAGCTCGCCATCAGGCGGCAGCGCGCGCG
>DASTGQ010000553.1:0-11946 GCA_035718985.1 Gemmatimonadaceae bacterium | reverse complement strand
CGGATCACGTGCACGAAGTCCGGGCCGCCCGTGGGCAGGTTCGACGCGATGGACGTGAACGTCTTCCCGTAATCCTTCGTGATGAACACGTACGGCGTGAAGTCGTTGGTGCGATGTCCGTCGAACGCGACGTAGAACACGTTGGTATCCGCCGAACTGGGCTCGATGCGGTTCACCCACGTGAACTTCGGCACGCCGGGGAAGCGCCCGGTGATGTTCTCCCACGTCGCGCCGTCGTTGCGCGACAGCCAGACGTTGCCGTCATCGGTGCCCGCGTAGAGGAGCCCGGGCCGGATCGGCGATTCCGCCAGTGCGGTGATGGTGCAGTGCGTCTCGGCGCCGGTGTTGTCCGGCGTGATGCCGCCCGTGGTCTGCGTGCTGATCTTGATCTTCATCGGATCACGCGTCGTGAGGTCCGGTGAGATGGCGATCAGGTTGTCGCCACGAGCGGTGCTCTTCAGCACCCGGTTGCCCGCGGTGTAGAAGACGTTCGAGTTGTGTGGCGAGATGAAGAACGGCGTGTTCCAGTTGAAGCGGAGGTCCCAGTCGATGGAGTCGGCCGACGCACGCTTGCGCAGGTCGTCGAGCTTGCGCTGGATCTCCTTCGAGACCGGGACCATCGTGTCGCCGCGCTCGATGATGATCGAGTCCTCGAACTGCCGATAGCGGTTCCGCCAGTTGGGCTTCGAGAGCGGTGTGCGCTCGCCGGTGGCCACGTTGACGCGGCTCATGTTCCCGCCCTGCGACTCCGAGTACACGGTGTTGGGATCGTTGGGATCCTGCGCCGAGTAGAAGCCGTCGCCGCCGCCGACGTTGAACCACATCGAGTTGGTGATCGGTCCGCGCGCGCGCCGGCTCGGGCCGCACCAGCTTCCGTTGTCCTGCAGGCCGCCGCACACGCGATACGGCACGTCCATGTTGTACGAGACCGCGTAGAACTGGCCGAGCGGCATGATGTTCAGGAACTGGTAGTTGCCGCCGCGGTCCCACGTCTGCGATACGCCGCCGTCGTCACCGACGACGAAGTGCTCGGGATCCTTCGGGTCGATCCACATCGCGTGGTGATCGACGTGGATGCCGTTCGTCGCCGTGCGCGCCGTCTTGCCACCGTCGTCGCTGAACATCACCGGCGTGGACGTGAAGTACACGCGGTCGGGGTTCCTCGTGTCCACGCGCACCTGGCTGTAGTAGAAGGGGCGGACGTCGGTGTCGTTCCGCTTCTCCCACGTCGCGCCGCCGTCCACCGAGCGATACAGCCCGGAGGGGCGCACCTGCGGCTTCTTCGACTTGTCGTGGCTGCCGTTCATCACGGTGTCCGCCTCGACCATCGCGTACATCACCTTGGGGTTGGTCTTCGAGATGTCGAAGTTGATGCGCCCCTTGGTGGTCTCGGGGAAGCCGTGGCCGTTCACTTCGGTCCAGCTCTTCCCCGCGTCGGTGCTCTTCCAGAGGCCGGAGCCCGGCCCGCCGCTGTAGAGGAACCAGGGTCCACGCACGCGCTCCCAGCTCGAGGCCCACACCACGTCCGGGTTGCTCGGGTCGAGCTGCACGTCCACGAAGCCGGCCTTGTCGCTCACGAACTTGGCGAGCGCCCACGTCTGCCCGCCGTCGGTGCTCTTGTAGAGCCCGCGTTCCTTGTTCGGCCCCCACGCATGACCGAGCGCCGCGACGTAGACGACGTTGGCGTCACGCGGATCGACGACGATGCGGCCGATCTGCTGCGTCTCGCCGAGACCCATGAACTTCCAGCTCTTGCCGCCGTCGGTGGACTTGTAGACGCCGCCGCCGGGGGAGATCGAGTTGCGCGAGTCTTCCTCGCCCGTGCCGAGGTAGAGCACATTCGAGTCACTCGGCGCGATCGCGAGGTCGCCGTTGGACGCCGTGCGCTCGTGGTCGAAGATGGGACGGAATGTCGTGCCGGCGTTGGTGGTCTTCCACACGCCCCCCGCCGCGGCGACGACGTAGAACGTCTTGGAGGGCGACGGCAGACCCTCGATGTCCGTGATGCGTCCGCCCATGTTGGCTGGCCCGATGGGTCGCCAGCGGAAGGCGGAGAGAAGGGTGGAGTCGAGCTGCTGGGCGCGCGCTCCGTTGGCGGGGAGCACCCCGCCAACGAGTGCCACGCCGAGCAGGGGGAGGAGCCGGGTAGGACGTCGCATGGGCCTGTGGGTGAGCGGGAAGGAACTACCGTAGGCTTACGACTACCACTCAGCCAGTGTTGAGGCGCATCCCTGCCCTGGGGTCCCGTGAGGGAACGGTTCCTGCCCCCGGCGCCTCGGCCGGAGGTGTCGATGACCGAGTCCACGGGAAAGGAAGAACGCAAGCGGGCGCTGGAGACCGAGGAAGAGGAGCCGCACGCGGGCGACTCGGCAGAGTCGCGCGAGCGCAAGGAGGAAAAGCAGATCCAGGAGGCGACGTCTCTCGACGCGCAGACCACCTACGAGGTGATCCGACGCGCGGGATTGCACGAGCTGGAGCGCTCCACGGGTGCCCTCGCCTGGTCAGGGCTCGCCGCCGGCCTCTCGATGGGCTTCAGCTTCCTCGTCGAGGGGATGATCCAGTCCCACCTGCCCGATACGGGGTGGCGGCCCCTGGTCGCGACGTTCGGCTACACGGTGGGGTTCGTGATCGTGATCCTCGGAAGCCAGCAGCTGTTCACGGAGAACACGCTCACGCCAATCGTGCCGCTGCTCTCGCACCGCACGGTCGAACGCCTGCGGAACGTGCTGCGGCTGTGGGGCGCGGTCCTGGTGACGAACATCGTCGGTGCGTTCCTGTTCGCCCTCGTGCTGGCCAAGCTCCAAGTGGTGGACCCGGAGGTGCACGCGTCGCTCGCCGAGATCGCGCACCGCGCGATGCGAAGCGGGGCTGCGGTGACGCTCGTGCACGCCGTGTACGCCGGGTGGCTGATCGCGGTGATGGTCTGGATGCTCCCCGCGGCCAAGTCGCAGGAGCTGCTGCTGGTGATCTTCATGACCTACCTCGTGGGCCTGGGCGGGTTCGCCCACGTGATTGCCGGCGCGAGTGAGGTGTTCTACGCCGGCCTCCGAGGGCTGGAGGCATGGGACGCGGTGTTCCTGCGCTACCTGCTGCCAACGCTGCTGGGGAACGTGCTGGGCGGAGTCACCCTCGTGGCGGCGCTGAACCACGCGCAGGCGACGATCGGCGAGGAGTGAGCCCGACGAAGCCCGAGTGACCGGACGTGGGAATTGCCATGGACCCACCACTCGGTGCATAATCGAGGAGGGCTCCATGGTTCATGCATGTAAATCCCACCGCCGACCTCATGCCGAGAACACGATCCGCTCCCGCAAAGGCGACCCGGAGCGTCGCCAGGGCCCCGACTCCGCGCTCAGCGAAGGAGACGGAGGTCACGGCCGTTTTCCTGCCGCTCCGACGGCTCGTCCACGCCCTGCACGTCACGTCGCGTGAGACGGAGCGTCGGCTGGGCGTGACCGGGGCGCAGCTGTTCGTGCTCACCCAGCTCAAGGCCACCCCGTCGCTCTCCATCAATGCGCTTGCCGAGCGGACGATGACGCACCAGAGCACCGTGTCGGTGGTGGTGCGCCGGCTGGTGCGTCGGAAGCTGGTGAAGAAGATCCGCGCGGAAGACGATGCGCGGCGCGTGGAGCTGACACTCACCGCTACGGGCACGGCGCTGCTCAAGCGCGCGCCGGAAGTGCTGCAGGTACGGCTGGCCAACGCGATTGGCGCCCTCGGCTCCAGCGATCGCCGCGCCCTCGCGGACGGGCTCGAGCACCTGGTGAGCGAGCTCGGCGTCGGCGACGCGCCGCCGGCGATGTTCTTCGAGACGCTGGGGTAGGAGACGGCAACCTGGGCGCGAGTGGCGGGTAACCGAGGGCAGCATCGCGGTTGACTCGCCCTCCCCCGCTGGCGACAATGCGAATCCCTCCGTCCCTCGCCATGTCGCCGCTCCGCCGTCTCTCGCTGTCCCTCCTGCTTCTCCCGCTCGTCGCCACCCCCACGACGGCGTGCGGCCAGGTAGCGCCATCCAGTGCGCGGGTCGTGACCACGGACACCGCTCCCCCGCCTGTGCCGCGTGAGTTCCGCGGCGTCTGGGTGGCGACGGTGGGAAACATGGACTGGCCATCGAAGGCGGGCCTCTCCACCGAGCAGCAGAAGGCCGAGCTGATCGCGATCCTCGATACGGTCGCGGCGCTGCACATGAATGCCGTCGTGCTCCAGGTGCGGCCAGCCGCCGACGCGCTCTACAAGTCGTCCATCGAGCCGTGGTCCGACGTGCTGACCGGCGAGATGGGTCGCGCGCCGGAGCCGTTCTACGACCCGCTCGCCTTTGCGGTGGCCGAAGCGCACAAGCGCGGGCTCGAGCTGCATGCCTGGATCAATCCGTATCGCGCCAAGATGCCGACCACGAAGCACGTGTCGGCGAACCACATCAGCCGCACCAACCCGGGGCTCGTGCGCAGCTACGGTCCCTATCTATGGATGGATCCCGGCGACCCCGCGGTGCGCCGTCGCACCGTACGCGTGGTGCTGGACATCGTGCGTCGCTACGACGTGGATGGCCTGCACATGGACGACTACTTCTATCCGTACAAGGAGACGCGGCGCGGACGGGAGATCGACTTCCCCGACGCGAGCACCTACCGACGCTATCGGCGCACGGGCGGGACCCTCGCGCGCGACGACTGGCGCCGCCGGAACGTGGACCTGCTCGTGAAGGAGCTGGACGACAGCATCCACGCCGCGAAGCCGTGGGTGAAGTTCGGCGTCAGCCCGTTCGGCATCTGGCGCCCCGGTTACCCGGCCTCGGTGCGCGGGCTCGACCAGTACAGCGAGCTGTTCGCCGACGCGCGAAAGTGGCTGCGCGAAGGCTGGGTGGATTACTTCACGCCGCAGCTCTACTGGGCCATCGACCGCCCCGAGCAGAGTTATCCCGTGCTGCTCGCCTGGTGGTCGGAGCAGAACGTGAAGGGCCGCCACCTCTGGCCAGGCAACTACACGGGCAAGGTGGCGTTCACGGGTCCGTCGGCGTGGCGCACGAGCGAGGTGCTGGAGCAGATCCGGTTGACGCGCGCCCTCAAGGGTGGCCCCGCCGCCACGGGCAATGTCCACTTCAACATGAGCGTGTTCATGCAGGACCCGGACAGCCTGGACCACCGGCTCCTGCACGACGTGTACGCCGATCGCGCGCTCATTCCGGCTTCGCCGTGGCTCGATGACCAGCCACCGGCGGCGCCGTCGGTCTCGCTCCGCGCCGATGGCACCACCGGTGGCGTCGTCGCCGAGCTGACGCCGGCCTCGACGCGCGACGTGTTTCTCTGGGTGGTGCAGTCGCGTACCGCGAGCGGCTGGACGACGCGGATTCTCCCGGCGACCGAGCGGCGTGTGCGCTTCCCCACGCGGCCGCTCGAGGTGCGGGTGCAGGCGGTGGACCGAACGGGGAACGAGTCGGCGGCGGAGATCAGCCGCTAGGGAGCGCGGCTCGCCGGCTTACTGCCGCACCTGGCCGAGCACGCGCCGGTACATCGTCACGTAGCGCGCGGCGCTCTTGTCCCAGCCGAAGTCGCGCGCCATCGCCTCGCGCATCATCTCCTCCCAACCTTGCGTCTCGTGGTACTGCTCCACGGCGCGCAGGGCGGCGCGCATGAAATCCGTCGGCGTGTAGTCGTCGAAGAGGAAGCCGGTGACGCCGTCCTCGATGGTGTCCGCCAGGCCGCCGACGCGCCGCGCCACCGGGATGGTGCCGTAGCGCTGTGCGCGCATCTGCGTGAGGCCGCACGGCTCGTACTGCGACGGCATCAGGCACAGGTCGGCGCCGGCCAGCAGCAGGTGCTCGAACTCGTCGGTGAAATCCAGCTTCACGGCGATCCGGCTCGGCGCGCGTTCCGCCAGCTCGGTGAGTGCGGCCTCGTAGCGAGCCTCGCCATGGCCGAGGAACACGTACTGGGCGTCGAAGGCGAAGTAGCCCGGGTCCCCGAGGATGAGGTCGAGCCCCTTCTGGGCGACGAGGCGCGCGGTGAGCGCGAAGATGGGCGCCTGCCACCGGCTCAGTCCCGTGGCGCGCTGCAGCGCGACGCGGTTGCGCTTCTTGCCCACCAGACTGTCGGGACCAAAGCGGCGCGGAATGTAGGGATCACGAGTCGGATCCCAGACGTCCTGGTCGATGCCGTTCACGATGCCCACAAGGCGGTCCTTCAGCGAGACGAACACGCCGTCCAGCCCGAACCCGCCCTTTTCCGTGCGCAGCTCGTGCGCGTGCGTGGGGCTCACCGTGATCACGAGGTCGCTGAAGACGAGCCCGCCCTTGAGCAGGTTCACGCGGTCGTACCACTCGAGCTGGCGCGGATTGTACAGCGTCCATGGCAATCCGATCTCCGGCATCACCGAATCGGGGAAATGTCCCTGATAGCCGGCGTTGTGAACGGAGAGCACGGTGCGGATTCCCTCGTAGTACGGGTTGGCGAGGAAATCCGTCTTGAGGTACACGCTGGTGAGTGCGGTCTGCCAGTCGTGCGCGTGAAGGATGCTGGGCGGCTGCGTCAGCACGCGTGGCAACGCGACGAGCACGGCGCGCGAGAAGAAGGCGTAGCGCCGCGCGTTGTCGGGGTAGTCGCCCGCGTCGTCGCCGTAGAGGCCGGGCCGGTCGAAGTACTCCGCACTCTCCACGAAGATCACGCGAGGGGCACCGTGGAGCACGGGCGCGGCGGGCTCGTAGAGACGGGCCGTCTCGATGCGCGGACCGACGGTCACGGCGAACGCTGGTCCCACCGCGCGCAACTCGGTGCGTTCGCGCACTACGCCGTACAGCGGCATGAACACGACGACCGGAATGCCGGAAGCAGCCTGATGCTTCGCCAGGCTCGCCACCGCCTCGCCGAGTCCGCCGGTGCGGGCGAATGGTGAGAGCTCGGGAACGAGGTGCACCACCGGTGCGGCAGAGCCATCCGGCCGCGTGAGCGGCGAGGCGGGCGAGTGCGCGCGTGCCGGTGTCGGAACCGGCCTTCGCTGGCGCGATCGGCGCTGGGCCTGGGTCGGTGCGGCTGGCGTCAACGTCCCATCCTGCGGTGTTTCGAGCGCCATCGCGGCGGCCGAGGGGTCGGCCGCTGGCGCGGCGTCGCCGGACAGAGAGGCAGGGGAACCGATGACCATGGAAGACGGTAGGCGGGGCATGTCACGAAAAGCAAATGCAAAAAGATCGCCGGAGCCGGCGGCCGTACTATGTACGGTTGCGCGCAGCGCTGCCGTCAGGCAACGTGTCCTTGACGACTGCACCATCACTCGTGTCAACACGAGGCGGCCTCGGCGTCGCCCGCCCGCGCATCGCCGTCCATCCCACCAATGAGCATGCATCGTCGGGAGTTCCTCAGGAGTGCGGCTGGCGCCACGGCACTCGCTGCGGCAGGCACCGCGCTCGATCCGGTCGAGGCGGCGGCGCGCCGGCTCGCCTCCGCCGGCCAGGCCGACGCGCCGGCGATGGATCCGGTCGTCCGCGAGCTGCTGCTCGAGGCACTCGACGAGGCGCGCCGCAATGGCGCAGAGTTCGCCGACGCACGCGTCGCGCGCACCCGCACCAGCTCCGTGCGCTCGCGCGAGCGACAGATCACCGGCGTCGTGGAGGGAGATACGATCGGGCTCGGCGTGCGCGTCCTCGTTGCCGGCACGTGGGGCTTCGGCGCGAGCCGCGAGCTCACCAAGGCGGGCGCCGCAGCGGCCGCGCGGGAAGCGGTGGCCATCGCGCGTGCGAACCGGGTGCCCGATGCCGACCGCGTTCGACTCGCCCCGACGCCCGTCGTCGCGGATGGGCGCTGGCAGACGCCGCACACGACCGATCCGTTCTCGGTGCCCGTCGAGGAGAAGGCCGACCTGTTGCTGCGCACCAATGACGCAGCATTGCGCACGCGTCGCGTCAGCTTCGTCACCAGCTCGATGCTCTTCGTGAAGGACGAGAAGAGCTACGCCAATACGGACGGCAGCTTCACCCAGCAGACCACCATCCGGAGCTGGATGCCGTTCACGGCGACCGCCGTCTCTTCCGATCGCACGGACTTCCAGTCGCGCGGCGAAGTGATCGCACCGATGGGACGGGGGTACGAATACCTGCTGGAGCAGAAGCCGGTGGAGCACGCGCCGCAGTGGGCCGAACAGGCGGTCGAGAAGCTGGGCGCGAAGCCGGTGCAGGTGGGGCGCTATGACCTCGTGCTGCACCCGAGCCACCTCTTCCTCACCATCCACGAATCGGTGGCGCATCCCACCGAGCTGGATCGCGCGCTTGGCTACGAAGCCAACTACGCCGGCACCAGCTTCATGGCGCCGCCGCGAGAGGTACTCGGGAAGCTCAAGGTCGGCTCGCCACTCATGCACATCGTGGGCGATCGCGAGCAGCGCGGCTCACTCGCCGCGATCGGCTGGGACGATGACGGGGTGAAGCCGGACCGATTCGACATCATCCGCGACGGCGTGCTGGTGGACTACCAGACGACGCGGGAGCAGGCCCCGATGATGGACTGGTGGTATTCGCGTCGTGGAACGCCCGTGCGCTCACATGGCTGCTCGTACGCGCAGACGTGGGCCGACGTGCAGTTCCAGCGCATGCCGAACGTGTCACTCATGCCCGGCGACAAGGACCTGGGCTGGGACGACCTCATCGCCGCGACCGATCGAGGGATTGCCATCTTCAGCCGCGGGTCGTACTCCATCGACCAGCAGCGCTACAATGCGCAGTTCGGCGGGCAGCTCTTCTACGAGATCAAGGGCGGCAAGATCACCGGCATGCTCAAGGACGTCGCGTACCAGATGCGCACCCCCGACTTCTGGGCGTCACTCGACCTGCTCGGCGGCAGAACGAGCTACGAGCTGGGCGGCACCTTCAACGACGGCAAGGGACAGCCCGGCCAGGCGAACGCGGTGAGCCACGGCTGCCCGCCGAGCCGGTTCAGGAACATCAACGTGGTGAATACGGGGCGGGCGGGATGAAACAACGGTCGCTGCGCCTCGTGATGTCACACTGAGAAACTGTTTGCCGGCTCATCGGTTCTTCGGTTCACGGCCTGCCTCGGGACGCGGGGGCGACCGGGGCCTGCCGTGAACCGACAAGCCGAGCAACCGAAGAACGTCGTCCCACTCCCATCTCTCTCTCCCATGACCACCAGACGTGACTTCCTGAAGGCCGGCACTGCGGCGGGCGCCGCGGCGCTCGTGCTGCCGACGCTCGGCCGGGCCGAGTCGCTGGCCGCGCGCGCGGCAACACCCGAGCCGCCGCCGATGGACCCCGCGGTGAAGGAGCTGCTCACCGAAGCGCTCAACGCCGCGAAGATGGGTGGCGCCGAATTCGCCGACGCCCGCATCGGCCGCTACCGGAACAACTTCGTCATCACGCGCGAGAAGCAGATCATCAACGTGGTGGACACCGATACCCTGGGCGTCGGCGTGCGCGTGCTCGTGAACGGCACGTGGGGATTCGGCGCCTCACGCGACCTCACGAAGGCGGGCGTGGTGGCGGCGACGAAGGAAGCTCTGGCGATCGCCAAGGCGAACGCCGTGCCGGTGGCCGACCGCGTCCGTCTCGCGCCGGCGACGCCAACGCCTGACGGCCGCTACGTCACGCCGCATACCACCGATCCGTTCACGGTGCCGATCGAGCAGAAGGCCGACCTGCTGATCCGCGCCAACACCGAGGCGATGAAGGTGCCCGGCGTGAAGTTCGTGAACAGCAGCATGTTCTTCGTGAAGGAAGAGAAGAACTACGCCAACACCGACGGCACCTTCACCACGCAGACGGTGCTGCGGAGCTGGCTCCCCTTCGCCGCCACCGCCGTGGCGCCTGATTTCTCGGACTTCCAGACGCGCACCAACGTCATGCAGCCCGCGGCGCGCGGCTACGAGTACCTGCTCGCCGCCAGGCCGGTGGAGCACGCGCAGCAGTGGGGCGAGGAAGCGGCGGCCAAGCTCAAGGCAAAGCCGGTGGAGGTCGGACGCTACGATCTGGTGCTGCACCCGACGCACCTCTGGCTCACCATCCACGAGAGCATCGGCCATCCGCTGGAGCTCGATCGCGCGCTCGGCTACGAGGCCAACTACGCCGGCACCAGCTTCGTCGCGCCGCCGCGGAAGACCCTCGGCCAGCTGCGGTACGGGCCGAAGATCATGAACATCCAGGGTGACCGGTCGCAGGAAGGCGGTTGCTCCACCATCGGCTGGGACGACGATGGCGTGAAGCCCGACACCTTCCTCCTCATCAAGGAGGGCGTGGTCAACGACTACGAGACGACGCGCGAGCAGGCGCCGATGCTCGACTGGTGGTATGCGAAGCAGGGAAAGCCGGTGCGTTCGCATGGCTGTGCGCATTCCGACAGCTGGAGCGACATCGCCTTCCAGCGCATGCCGAACGTGTCGCTGCTGCCAGGCGAGAAGGATCTTTCCTACGAAGACCTCATTGCCGCGACCGATCGCGGCATCGCGATCGTTGGCGACGGCAGCTTCTCCATCGACCAGCAGCGCTACAACGCGCAGTTCGGCGGACAGCTCTTCTACGAGATCAAGGGCGGCAAGGTCACCGGCATGCTCAAGGACGTCGCTTACCAGATGCGCACGCCGGACTTCTGGAACTCCATGGACATGATCGGCGGCAGGAAGAGCTACGAGATGGGTGCCAGCTTCTTCGATGGCAAGGGACAGCCGGGCCAGGTCAACGCGGTGAGCCACGGCTGCGTGCCGAGCCGCTTCCGCAACATCAACGTCATCAACACCGGGAGAAAGGCATGAGCACCCCGAAGAGTCTCTTCAGCCGGGGCAGCGCCCTCTCCGCCGGCGAGATGCTGTCGCGGAGCGAGGCGCAGGCGTTCCTCGAGCGCGTCGTCAAGCTGTCGAAGGCTGAGACGATCGCCGCGCAGCTCGCGGGCGGGTACCAGGGCAACATCCGCTTCGCAGCGAACCGGATCACCACGTCGGGCGGCGTCAACAACTCGCAGCTCGTCGTGCAGAGCGGCTACGGGGCCAAGCACGCCGTCGTCACCACCGCCGATTTCTCGCCTGAAGGAATCGAGCGCGCGGTGCGCCAGAGCGAGGCCATCGCCAGGCTGGCGCCCGAGGACCCGGAGAACATGCCCCTGCTGCCGCCGCAGCAGTACCAGGACGTGAACGCGTACTTTGACTCCACGGCGAACCTGACGCCGGAGGAACGCGCCGCCGCGGCGCGCACCGCCATCGACGCGGCGAAAGCGGCGGGGGACCTGGCGGCCGCTGGCTTCATCCTCGAAGGCGCTGGCTACAATGCCATCGCCTCGAACACGGGCTTGTTCGCCTACGTCCCGGCCACGAGCGCGAACTACCAGCTCACCGTGCGCACCGACGACGGCACCGGCTCGGGGTGGGCCGGCGCCGACCACCCGGACTGGAAGCAGATCGACTTCAAGGCGGTGAGCGATCGCGCCATTGCCAAGGCGCGTGCGTCGCGCAACCCGGTAGCCGTGGAGCCGGGCCGCTACACGGTGATTCTCGAGCCGCAGGCGGTGGGCGACCTCGTGCAGCTCCTCGCCTTCTCGCTCGACGCGCGCAGTGCCGACGAAGGACGCTCCGCGTTCTCCAAGCAGGGTGGCGGCACGAAGATCGGCGAGAAGATCGTGGACCCGCGTGTCACCATCTACTCCGACCCGGCCGATCCGCAGCTGCTCGGCCAGCCGTGGACGGGTGAGGGACTCCCGCTCGGTCGCGAAGTGTGGATCGAGAACGGCGTGCTGAAGGAGCTGCAGTACTCACGCTTCTGGGCGCAGAAGAAGGGCGCGCGTCCCAACGGCGGGCTCGGTGCCGTCAAGATGGCGGGCGGCGATGCGACGACCGAACAGATGATCGCGTCCACGCCACGCGGTATCCTCGTCACGCGGCTGTGGTACCTGCGCCAGGTGGATCCGCGCACCGTGCTCTACACCGGCCTCACGCGTGACGGCACGTTCCTGATCGAGAACG
>DASTGQ010000552.1:0-2840 GCA_035718985.1 Gemmatimonadaceae bacterium | reverse complement strand
CGAGCTTCACGCCGCTCGTCGCCCCGTCGCTCACGAGGTCCCGCTCGCCCGTGATCGCTCCGCCGGGAATGGCGGCGAGCACCGGCTCCGCCTGCTCGCCGTACAGACGGGGTAGCGTCGCACGGAGGGTCGCGTCGAACTTGTCGCGACGGCGCGTGCGCGCCGCCTCCGTGTCGAAGTGCACCACGGCGCTGTCGGCCCCGCGCTCCACGTACATGCTGTCGGGCAGCTCCGTGCGCCCCACCGGCACCTTCAACGTCATCCTGTACGGTGGTGCAGCGGGCGCGGCCGCCGGACTCGAAGACGCGTTCACGGCCGGCGCGCTGACGGGCGCGACGGTCGCCGGTGTCACCTTCCGTGACATCTCCATCCGCGCTCCCGCCGGTGCGTCCGGCGTGGGTGCGGCAACCGTCTCTCCCTGTTGCCGCACGGTGCTCGACGACGTGCTGGCAAGCAGCTTCACGGGCTGGTTCACGTCCGACGCGCGCCTGGCGCGGAACGCGGACAGCGCGGCGTTCCCGATCACCGCCACCACCACGAGCCCGGCGAGCGCGATACCACTACGGAGCATCAGGCGACGTTGCGTCGCACGCGCGAGCGCACGCTGCTCCTGCCGGCAGCGCAGGCAGACAGTGGTTCCTGGTCCGAGATCGTGAGGGCAGGGCGGCGGAGCGGCGGCTGGCACGAGAGGTCTCATGGAGTGAGCGGGCTGTCCATCAGACGAGCCGAGCCGTCGCCGAGAAACAGCCCGCTACGCTACTTCTTCACGCTCCCGCGGTCCCCATCGCTCTGTGGCAGGTTCGCCACGTCCGCCAGAATGCCCCCGCGCGACACAAGCTGCGCGGCGAGGACGGTCTGGATCACGCTCGCGATCTGGTTGGTGGCCGAGTTGGCGGCGCCACCGCCTTCGCCCCCGGAGATGGTGATGAGCTTCGCCTCGGCCAGCGCCTCGGCGATGGCGGGGGCGATGGTGGGCAGCATCTCGATCTGGCGATAGCGGAAGTAGCTCTCGCCGCCCGCGGCGATGGCGCGATTCACCTTCTCGATGCTCTCCGCGTTCGCCTCGGCGACCGTGCGGATGGTGATCGCCTCTGCCTCCGCCGCGGCCTGCGCGCTGATGCGCACCTTCTCGGCGTCGGCGCGGGCCTGGGCGATCTGCGTCGCGTCCAGCTCCGCCGTGCGCTGCACCGCCATGGCGTCCTGGCGCTTGGCCTCCGCCTGCGCGACCAGCGCGGCGCTCGACGCCTTGGTCTGCTCCAGCTCACGCTGCCGGTCGGAGATGAGGCGCTCCGCCTCGATCGTCGCCTCCTTGGCGCGGCGGGCCTGCTGTGCCTGTACGATGTCGGCGGTGGCCTGCGCTTCGGCGGCCGACATGCGACGACGCGCGTCGGCGACCTCGCTCTGAACGACCTTGATGTTGAGCGAATTGAAGATGAGGCCGAGGTCCGTGAGCTCACGCGAGCACGCCTTGCGGATGATCACGGCGAGTGGATCGTCGTCGTCCTCCATGGTGTCCACGCTCCCTTCGGCAGGCACGGGGAGCTGCCGCGCCGTGGTGGTCACGGCGGTGCCGGTCGAGGCGCCCGCCGGCAGCGCGCGCGGAGCCGACTTGGCGGAGAAGAGCTGGTCGTGCGTGAGGAGGTTGATCGCGCGACGGGCGGAGCTGGAGAGCAGGTCGGTGAGCGTGTTCACCTGGTCCGATTCCGGCTTCGCGAAGAACCGGTTCGCCGCGGTCTTGATCAGCTGGTCGCTGTCGCCCACGGAGACAATCGCGCTCGCCAGCACGCGCACCTTGATCGGCTGTGGCGTGCCATGCTCGTCGAGGTCCGCCGTCTGATCGGTGATGTCGAGGTCGACGTTGATGACCTTGCTCGAGATCGTCGTGCCCGTGGTGAGCAGCGGGATCTCCTTCGACTTGCCGGGCCCGCGATAGATGACGGTCCCGCCGGCGAGCCAGCTCACGAGTCGGATGGTGCCTGCCTCGACGTTCCGCAGGAAGGAGGCAACGATGGCCGGGATGACGACGAGCACCCCGAACACGATGACGGCAACGATGATGAGAGTGGACATGACGGTGTGAGGGAAGGAGGGAATCATCGATCCGGAATGCGGACGATGCAGCGACCGCGCGCGGGGTCGACGTCGGCCACGCGGACGACGTCGCCGGTGCGCACGCGGACGCCGCGCGCGCGTTCACCGGCATCGAGCGTGGCGAGGAGCTGGACGATCTGGCCGTCCACCTCGAGCGCGACGAGGCCGCAGCCGCTCGCGTCGAACGCGGTGACGGCACGTGCGTCGTCCTCGATCGCACTCTCGAGCGTGAGCGCCGGCCGCGACTCGAAGCGAAAGAGAAATCGCCAGAGCGGACCGACGATCAGCGTCTCGAACACGGCTGCGCCGACGAGGGCGGCGACGATCTGGAGCGGCTCACCGAGGGGCTCGGCGAGCAGGCCGCCGGCGCCGAAGCCGACGAGCAGGGAGAAGAGGAGGCGCGGCGAGAGGAGTGACTGCAGCCAGGCAGCGCCGTGCTCCGCGCCGCGGTTGCCCCGTCCCGAGTGAGCTTCGCGGGAAGCTCGACCAGCATGACCTGCGTGACCTGCGTGACCTGCGTGACCTGCGTGACCTGCGTGACCTGCGTGACCTGCATGGCTTCCGAGTCCCGCGTGCGCCCCCAGGTGCGAGAGGCCGCCGACCGCCATCGCCACCAGCCCGACCGCGCCCGCCGCGAGCGAGATGACGTAGAGGTCCATGCTCAGAAAGCTACAGGGCCGTCGGTCTGTCGGTCAGACCGGCGGCCCTGACTGGATGAGCGCTTCGTCAGACCGGGAACAGCATCTCCC
>DASTGQ010000551.1:0-2156 GCA_035718985.1 Gemmatimonadaceae bacterium | reverse complement strand
CTGAGCGGGCTCTCGTACGCATGGCACCGCGGCGTGCACAACGTGGGATTCCTCTGGCGCGGCGTGCACCAGCTGCACCACAGCCCGCAGCGCGTGGACATTCCCGGCTCGGTGCTCTTCCATCCGACGGAGATGGTGGTGCAGGTGGCGCTGCAGCTCTTCGTGACCGTGATCGTGCTCGGGCTCGATCCGCTCGCCGCCGCGCTCGTGGGCTACGTGGCCGCGTTCTACGGCATGTTCCAGCACTGGAATGTGCGCACGCCGCGCTGGCTGGGCTACGTGATCCAGCGTCCCGAGTCGCACTGCGTGCACCATCGCAAGGGCGTGCACTACTACAACTACGGCGACCTGCCGGTGTGGGACATGCTGTTCGGGACTTTCCGCAATCCCACGAACTACATCGGGGAGTGCGGCTTCGAGGAGCCGGCGGACACGCGCATCGGCGCGATGCTCGCGTTCTCCGACGTGAACGCGCCGATCTACGGCGCGGGCAGCCTCGGCGCGAAGCCGCGCTGACTCAGGATGCCGTGCGCTTCGCGCGCTCGGCGAGATAGCGCTCGGTGATGTCGCGTCCCGTGGCCATTGCGCCCACCACGGCGCCGGAGACGTCCTTGAGCATCGCGAAGCTGAAGTCGACGTAGAGCTTGCGGCCGTCCTTGTGCACGGCGCGCGTCGTCATCACCCGGCCCGAGTACTTGGTCTGCCCGCTCGCGAGGGAGCGGTTGTAGCCGTCCCAATGCGCCTGGCGCAGGTGCTCGGGAATGATGACGTCGAGGCTGCGGCCCAGCACTTCCTTCGCGGTGAATCCGAAGATGGCCTCGGAGGCGCGGTTCCATACGCGAATGAGCCCCTCGCGGTCGGCGAGGATCACCGAAACCGGCAGCTGCTCGACGAGGGCCTCGAAGCCCGCGCCGAGCGCCGGCGCTTCCTGCTGCATTGCACTTCCTCCGGAGCGAGCGGCCCGGAACGATCTCCGGGCCGCATCGTCCTCCTACCCTATCACTTCACGTCGACCTTGATGAGCTGCGCCTGGTCCGTCCCGCTCGCATTGTCGAGCGAGACCGACATCAGCCCCAGCGCGGGCGTGAGCGCCCATTCCGCCGAGTCGATCGCGATGGTGTTGCTCGTGTCGCTCGCATTGGGCGCGAGCGCCGGCACGCCGCCGCCGGTGCTGATGGCGTTCGTCCACGGGTTGAAGCGGCCGACGCCGTTCACGTTGTCGGTGCCGCCGTTCACGAGGTCGAAGCTCACCGCGTGGTACGCGAAGCGCGGATTGGCGACCGAAAGGCACGGCTCCCCGGCGCGGCAAAGCTGCGTCGAGAGGACCGGCAGCTCCGCCACCGAGCCGTCGGTGGGCGCCGTCGCGAAGAACGCGATGGAGGCTCCCGGCGAGCGCGTGCTGAAGACGAACGCGCCCATCCGCCCGTTGAAGTCGCCCGTGGTCACCGCGCCGAAGTCCACGCCCACCACCACGTAGTCGTCGACCCCGTCGCCATCCACGTCCACGTAGATGTCGAACTCGTTGGAAGCCGCGTTCGACCAGCGCGTCCACGTGTTCACCGCGAAGACGATGAGCTCGCGCGTGGGATTGCTGCCGCTCGGGAACGGGAACGATTGCGTGCCGATGGCCCGCACGTCGTTGGTCACGTTGCGCGCGTCGCCCACGTGGTTGCCGCCCTTGTCCAGCCCGTCGAGGATGCCCCAGGCGTAGAAGTCCGCGCCCCCGGCGATCGTTCCGCGGCGATTGGTGATCGTCGCGACGGTCGAGGGATCGGTGCCCTTGAGCTTGCCGAGGTCGGTCGAGACGTTCGAGCGCACGCGCGGCACGAGGTAGTACGGCACGCGCAGCGCGATGCCGCCGTTGTCCGACGCGCTCACTGGCGTGAACTCCACGAGCCCCGCGACCTGGCGGAACGCACTGCTGTCGCCCACGGTAGCGGCGGGCACCTGCAACGTCACGTTCAGCGTGGCGCTCGCATGCGCGGGCACCGTGATGGTCGACTTGCCGAGCGTGAGCGTGTGCGCCCTGCCGGACGCGCGCGCCTGGGCGACGTTGAAGGTCGCCGCGGATGCGCCGTTGTTCGCGAGCGAGATCGTCTGCGTGCCGCTGAAGTCGCCGGTGAGCTCGTCGAAGCCGAACGAGAGTGCGGCGCCGA
>DASTGQ010000550.1:0-8723 GCA_035718985.1 Gemmatimonadaceae bacterium | reverse complement strand
TGAGCTTCACCTCGCCGATGGCGGCCAGCACGTGCGCCGTGCCCACCGTCGGGTGTCCGGCGAACGGCACCTCGCCGCCAGGTGTGAAGATTCTCACCCGCCGGGTGTTGTGCGCACCGGACGGCGGATAGACGAACGTCGTCTCCGAGAAGTTGAACTCGCGCGCCACGTCGAGCAGCCGCGACTCGGGAATCTCGAGGGCGTCGGGGAAGACGGCGAGCTGGTTGCCGCCGAAGGGCCGGTCCGTGAAGACGTCGGCAGTCAGGTAGCGATAGCGTGCCATGGCGGGAATGTATCACCCATTCGCTCTGGCGCGCCTGTCCTTGGCGCTCCAACGTCATGCCATGCGCTTTCGACTCCCTGGCCCGACGGCCGTCCTGTTCATGGTCGCTCTCGCCGCGCCTGCGCTCGGCGCCCAGTCCACCGCTGGCGGAAGAATCCCGGCCGGGGCCGGATCCATCACCGGCACCGTCACCGACAGCGTGCACTCCAGGGCCGCTGCCGGCGCCATCGTCTTCCTCACCCGCCTCTCACCGGAGCCGGCCGATTTCCGCAGCGCCATCGCCGACGACAAGGGTCGATTCCGCTTCGACACCCTCGTCGCGGGCCGCTACACCATCGCCTTCACCACTTCCTACCTCGATTCATTGTCGCTCACCTTGCCCCCGCGCGAGGTGACCCTCGCCGACGGCCAGCGGGTGCGCGTGGACTTTGCCACGCCTTCCGGTGAGACGCTTCGAGCGGCAGCCTGCCCCGGCTTGAATCTCGGTCGCGGGCAGGGGGCGGTGATTGGGCAGGTCACCGACGCCGACGCCGATCGCCCGCTCACCACCGCGCATGTCGCCGTGAGCTGGAACGACCTCTCCCTGGACAGCACCCTCCGCCCCATTACCAGGGAGCGCGGCGGCGAGGTGCCCGTGGACTCCCTCGGCCGCTATCGGCTCTGCGGTGTGCCCACCGACACCTATCTCGGCGTGCAGGTGCAGGACCGCGGGCGTGTCGGCAGCGTGCTCACCATCGTGGTGGACTCCGCCGGCGGAGTTCTCCTGCGCGACCTCTCGTTCAGCACATCGTCCGCACGGAGCCTCGCGTCGCTCGACTCGGCGGCTCGGAGTGCGGACACCACACCGCCGCCGCCGCTCTCCGGCACCTCGACCGTCACCGGTGTCGTTCGCGGGCCCTCCGGCCAGCCGCTCGCCGAGGCGCAGGTGCGCGTGCGCGACGCCGCCGGCGTGACGCGCACCGACTCGCTCGGCCGCTTCACCCTGAGTGGCCAGCCCGCAGGCACCCAGCTCCTCGAGACGCGTCGCGTCGGCTATCGCCTCAGCTCCGTTCCCGTCGAGCTGCGCAGCGGCAGGACGGTGGAGGTCACCGTCACGCTCGCGCGCATCGTCAACCTCGACTCCATCCGCATCGTCGCCCAGCGCTCGCGCTACAGGGAGTTCGAGCAGCGACGCAAGAACGGCTTCGGGCGCTACCTCGACCAGGCCGCCATCGAGAAGCAGCATCCGCTCGAGACGAGCGACCTGTTCCGCATGATGCCTGGATTCCGCGTCGTGGGTTTCGGCATCGACGCGCACGTCGTGAGCACGCGTGGCGCCGTCTCGTTCAGCGGCCGCTGTACGCCGAACATCGTCATCGACGGGATCCAGCACCAGGACATCAACCTGATCAGCCCGGACGCCATCGGCGCCATCGAGGCGTATCCCGGCCCCGCCGGTGCGCCGATGCAGTACGACTCGGCGTGCGGCGTGGTCGTGATCTGGACGAAGCGCTGAGCGACACCCTCAGGGACAGCTCGCCTGCTGCGCCACCTGGAAGTAGGAGCGAGCTCGCACGGTCGTATCGCTGGTTGCGACTGCCGTCACGGTATCCGTCAGGATCTTGGTCGTGCACTTCGCCGTGAGCAGTCCCGTCGCGTCGACCGTCGCCACGCTGCTGTCCGAGAGGCGCCACGTCACCGTCGTCGGCACCGACGGATCCGCGTCGAAGCGCGCCACGACTCTCGTCGTCGCCCCCGGCGCCGCGAGGAAGCCTCCACCGAACACGTCGATCGAGCGCAGCGCCGGCGCACCCGGCGCGAGCGCCAGGCTCACCGGAACCTGCTGCGTGACGGGGCCGCCGCACTGGGCTGTCGGCACGACCACGCTCGCGATCACGGCGTCGACGTAGTAGCGCCGCTTCACGCGCACTGCGTACGTGCCCGGCGCTCCGAAGCCCGCGAGTGCGTGTAGCGTATCGAAGCCGACCGTCCGGACGGAGTCGGAGCCGCGATAGGTGATCACGGTGTCGCCGAGCGCTTCGCCGCGACCGGAGGCGTCACGCACCACGAGGTCGATTCCCGGCTGGAATACCGCCACGCCGGGGAGGGTGGGCAGGCAGGGATCCTCCTTGCTCCCACCGCACGCCAGGGCGAGAGCGAGCAGTCCTGGCGCGAGGGCGAGCAGCAGGACGAACGGCGCGCGTGTGCGGTGCATGCCTTTCTTACCCCGCACGCGCGCGCTGCGTCACATCGTGCTTCCCTACTTCTCCGCCATGAACGGGTAGCGGTAGTCCGTCGGCGGGCTGAACGTCTCCTTCACCGACCGCGCGCTCACCCAGCGCACCAGGTTCAGCTTGGAGCCCGCCTTGTCGTTCGTCCCCGACCCGCGCGCGCCGCCGAACGGCTGCTGCCCCACCACCGCGCCCGTCGGCTTGTCGTTCACGTAGAAATTCCCCGCCGCGTTGCGCAGCGCCATCATCGCCTCACGCACCGCGCGCCGGTCGTTGGCGAACACCGCGCCCGTGAGCGCGTACGGCGACGTCGTGTCGATGATCCGCAGCGTGTCGCTCCACTTCGCGTCGTCGTAGACGTGCAGCGTCACGACGGGTCCGAAAATCTCCTCGCACATCAGGCGATAGCCGGGATCCTTCGTCTCCACCAGCGTCGGGTGGATGAAGTAGCCGTCCTTCCCCTCCACCTTGCCCCCCGCCACGATCGTCGCGTTCTGCTTCGCGTCGTCCACGTAGGACGAGATCTTGTCGAACGCCTTCTTGTCGATCACGGCGCCCATGAAGTTCCGGAAGTCGGTCACGTCGCCGACCTTGAGCTCCTCGATGATGGCGACGGTGCGCTCCTTCACTTCCTTCCACAGCGAGCGCGGCACGTAGATCCGGCTCGCCGCCGAGCACTTCTGCCCCTGGAACTCGAAGCCGCCGCGCGCGATCGCCACGGCCAATGCCTGCGGATCCGCCGACGCGTGCGCGACGATGAAGTCCTTCCCGCCCGTCTCGCCGACGATGCGCGGATACGACGCGAAGTTCGACATGTTCGCGCCGATCGTCTTCCACATGCTGTTGAACACCGCCGTGCTGCCGGTGAAGTGCACGCCGGCGAGGTCGCGATGGCTCAGCAGCTCGTTCGAGATCTGCACCGCGTCGCCCGGCACGAGGTTGATCACCCCCGGTGGCAGTCCCGCTTCCTCGAGCAGCTTCATGATGTAGTACGCCGACAGCATCGCCGACGCGGCGGGCTTCCAGATCACCGTGTTCCCCATCAGCGCCGGCGCCGTCGGCAGGTTGCCGGCGATCGACGTGAAGTTGAACGGCGTCACCGCGTACACGAACCCCTCGAGCGGCCGGTAGTCGAGCTGGTTCCACATCGTGTTGTTGCTGATCGGCTGCTCGTCGTACAGCTCCTGCGCATACGCGGGATTGAAGCGCCAGAAGTCGATCAGCTCGCACGCCGAGTCGATCTCCGCCTGGAACACGGTCTTCGACTGGCCGAGCATCGTCGCCGCGTTCACGGTCTGGCGCCACGTCGTCGTCAGCAGCTCCGCCGCGCGCAGGAATACCGCCGCGCGATCCTCCCACGCCCAGTTCGCCCACTCCGCGCCTGCGCGCTTGCTCGCTGCGATCGCCTGCTGCACCAGCGCCGGCGTCGCCTTGTGCCAGTCGGCCAGCACGTGCCGGTGGTCGTGCGGCATCACGCTCTGCGCCGTGTCGCCCGTGCGGATCTCCTCGCCCCCGATGATGATCGGGATCTCGATCCGCTCCTTCGCCATGCTCGCCAGCCGCGCCTTGATCGCCTCGCGCTCCGGCGTACCGGGCGCATAGCTCTTCACCGGCTCGTTCACCGCCGGTGGCACCCGCCTCGTCCCGGAAAACCCGGCCAGCGGTGCATCAGGCGGGGACATCGTCTCCATCGCCTGTCTGGATTCCGCCGCCGCTCGACCCGGCGCGGTGCGATTCGAAGGAACTGTCGTGGAGGACATGGGACCGGGATGTCGGGGACTCAGGATGTCAGGGATGTCAGGGGGAGCGGAGGACGCGAGGACCGGTCAATCGGTCCTCCGGTCCATCGGTCTTCCTGAACTTAACTCCCCTCGCCGCACTATAGTTCGGCATGTGCCAGATCCAGCGCCGTGTAACGTCCGCCGCTCCGGTCCTCCGGTCCTCCGGTCCATCGGTCCTTCTGTCTCTGCTGCTCGTGCTCGCCATGGCGTGCACAGCGTCGCCCGTGGACTGGACGGTCGACCGCTCCACGCCGCTCGTCACCGACTCGGCGCGCGTCCTCACCGCCGACGGCGCGCTGCATCCCGACACGCTGCTCGCCCTCGCGGCGCGGGTCACCCCACCGGCCGCGGGCATCTGCCCGGGCTCCCTGCGTCTCGCGCGCGCCTCCGGCTCGCTCTACGCGGTGTGGTGGTCGCCACGTCCCGACAGCAGCGCCAATCTCCTCTCCTCCCGCTCCCTCGATGGCGGCCGCCACTGGAGCACAGCCGCCGCCGTGGACACCAGCGACCACGGCGTCACCGGCTGCCACCGTGTCGCCCCCGCCATCGCCGCCGATTCCGTCAGCGGCTACGTGCACGTCACCTACGCCATGCGCGCCGCGGAAGGGCCCGGGCTGTTCTTCTCGCACTCCATGGACGAGGGAGTCACCTTCCACACCCCGGTGGCCATCCTCTACGGGGACAAGCTCGGACACACCAGCGTTGCGGCCGACGGCGACATCGTCATCGTCGGCTTCGAGGACCCGAACAGCCTGAGACCACGGATCGGCCTCGCCATCTCGCGCACGATGGGGCACATTTTCGAGCAGCGCATCCTGCCCCTCTCCGAGGACGTCGGCACTGCCACGCGGCCCCTCACCGCCGTGAGCGGACGCCGCATCGCCGTCGCGTGGGAGCAGCGCGCCGATACCGGTGCCGCCGCCGCACTGAACGTCCGCGTCGGCACCCTGCGCTAGCCTGTCGCCTCGCATGCGTGTCCTTCTCGCCGACGACGACGCCGTCGTTCGAACCCTCCTCACCGCCGTCATCTCCGACCTCGGCCACGAGCCCGTCGTCGCCGAGGACGGGCAGGACGCGTGGGATCAGTTCCAGCGCGAGCCGTCGCCGCTCGCGCTGCTCGACATCAACATGCCGCGCCTCGACGGGCTCGCCGTGTGCCGCCTCATCCGCGAGCACGACATCGGGCGTGACACGTTCGTCATCATCGTCACGGCGCGTGACGCGCGCGAGGACCTCAGCGCCGTCCTCGCCGCCGGCGCCGACGACTACGTCACCAAGCCAAGCTCCCCCGAGAACCTCCGCGCCCGCCTCGAGATCGCGCAGCAGCGCATCGTCCAGAACACCGCGCGCCGCGCCGCGGAGTCGGAGCTCGCTCGCGCCCGCTGGCTCGCCGGCATCGGCGAAACGACCATCGCGCTCGAGCACGAGATCAACAACCCGCTCTCCGCCCTCCTCGGCAATGCCGAGCTGCTGCTGATGGAGCAGGGGCTCACCGAGGAACAGGAGCAGCAGGTGAAGGTGATCCGCGAGCAGGCCATCCGCATCGCCGACGTCGTTCGCCGTCTCGCCCGCCTCAAGAACCCGCGCTCGGTGGAGTACCTCACCGGGTCGAAGATGCTGGACCTCGGATCGGGATCGAGGAGCAGTCGGACGGGATGAATGGTTCACTTCAACGGCGAGTACGCGGGTAAACCCAGTACCGGGTACGAGGACTGGCATACTGGCCCCAGCAATTCGGGGCGCGTGTGGACGAAGCGATGCGCCATTGCCTGTCATCCCGCACGAGCGACGCGAGTGTCGGGATCGACGACCTTCAGTGGCCATCGACGCGGACAGCCATCGGTACATTCCTGGGAGTAGTATGCCAGTCCCAGTACGAAGTACCGAGTTTACCCGCGTACTCGCCCTTGTCCTGAGGTAGCAAAGTGTCCCTCTTCATCGGCGTCCACCCCGTCGACACCGGCGGCATCCACATGGCCGCCCTCCGTGCCGCCAACGCCGGCATGAGCGCGCTGCAGATCTTCTCCGCCATTCCCAAGTACTACAACGAGAAGGTCTCCGTCCGCCCCGAGCGCGCGGAGCGCTTCCGCGAGACGCTCGCCAGCACGCGCATCGCACCGGAGCACGTCGTCGTCCACGCGGCGTACGTCCTCAACGTCGCCACGCCCGACGAGACCAAGTACTCGCGCGCCCGCACCGGACTCGCGAAGGAGCTCGAGCGCTCCACCACGCTCGGTGCCTGCGCCGTGTGCTTTCACCCGGGCGCCGCCACCGACGGCGATCGCGACGCCGCGGCGAAGCGTATCGCTGACGCCATCGTGCACGCGCTCGAGACGGTGCCCGGCGACACGCGGCTCCTCGTCGAGAACACCGCGGGTGCAGGGAACACCATGGCTCGCACGGCGGAAGAGGTCGGCCTCATCCTCGGTCACGTGCCGAAGAAGCACCGCGCGCGCACCGGCTATGGCCTCGATACCTGCCACCTCTTCGCCAGTGGCTATGACCTGCGCGAGTCCAAAGTGACGCTCCGCAAGGTGCTCGACGATTTCGAGGAGCACACCGGCGAGCGGCCCGGCTTCTTCCATCTCAACGACAGCGAAGGCGAGCTCGGCTCCAACCGTGATCGCCACATGCTCATCGGCGACGGGAAGATCGGCGCGGAGCCCTTCGGCTGGCTCCTCCACGACCCGCGCGCGAAGAACATCCCGCTCATCCTCGAGACCCCGCAGCTCGACTACGAGATCGCCGACGACGATCCGGCACCCGATCCGTACGACGTCCAGATGCTCGAACTGCTTCAGAGGCTGGCGTCGTAGGCGCGCGGCACGGGTCGGGCAACTCCGTACTCGGTCGTCCGTACCGAGCGAGGGAGCAGTGAGTGGCAGCACTACGGCGGTGTCCGCTGTTGCAGTTCCGCTTGGACTCACTGACTCGACAACCCACGACGGACGACGGAGTACGGGCTTGCCCGACCCATATTCGGCGCATCCCGGCCCCGCATTCGAGTGACCGGAATCGTGGGTCCCTGTACGTAGTACCAGATACGAAGTACTCGCCCGTGTCATGGGAATTCGAAGCACTCGCCCTTGCAGTCGGAGACCACTCATGTGCCTCACCATCCTGCTCCTCCTCGCGCCACTCGCTCTCCCGGCGCAATCAGAGAAGGCCGTCTTCCTCGTCCGTCACGCCCAGGACACCCTGGCCGTCGAGACCATGTCGCACGACGGCGCGCGCCTCGACGCCTCCCTCCGGCTCCGGGCGCCCGTCGTCACCCTCGGCCAGCAGGTGGCGCTCAGCGACTCCGGCACGGTGCGACAGATCGTCACCACCGTCTCCGCGGGCGCGCGCGGCGACTCCCTCGTCCAGCGCGGCGTGCTCACAATCTTCGGCGACAGCGCGCTCTCGCACGTCGAGGATGCGCGGCTCGGCACCCGGCAGGGCGATCGCTACGTCAGGATTCCCGCGGGCGCGGTTCCCTTCGTCAACCTCTCCGGCCTCTCCCTCGAGCTCATCCTGCGGCGCGCCCGCGCCCTCGGCGGCGATACCGCGCGCGTTCCCGTCATCCTCGTCGGGGGACAGAGCGCCGTTGCCACCGTGATGCGCAATGGTGCCGACTCCGTGCTGCTCGCCCTCGGCATCGCCGTGCTTCGCGCGCGCACTGACGCTGACGGTCGCTTCCTCGGGGCCGTCGTGCCGTCGCAGGACGTCGTGTTCGAGCGACTGCCTGGCGATTCTCCCGTGGCGGCCTGGCGGCCGGATGCCGTCTCCTACGCCGCGCCCGCTGGCGCGCCGTACGTCGCCGAAGACGTGAAGCTGCATACGCCCGCCGGTCTTGCCCTCGTGGGCACGCTCACCATGCCCACGCACGCCGCTGGCGCGCGCGTGCCGGCCGTGGTGATGATCACCGGCTCCGGTGCGCAGGACCGTGACGAAGGATCGCCGGCCCTCCCGCGCTGGCGTCCCTTCCGCGACATCGCCGACACGCTCTCGCGGCGCGGCATCGCCGTGCTGCGCCTTGACGATCGTGGCGTCGGCGGCTCCGATGCCGGCCCTGCCACCGCCACGTCGGCCGACTTTGCCGACGACATCCGCGCCGCGCTCGCCTGGCTGCGCACCCGTGCCGACGTGGATCCGCATCGCCTCGGTCTCGTCGGCCACAGCGAAGGCGCCGTCATCGCGCCGATGATTGCCGCCACCGACAGCACCCTGCGCGCTCTCGTCCTCATCGCCGGCACCGCCTCGCGCGGTGATTCCATCCTCGAGATGCAGCGCCGTTACCTCCTCTCGCGCGACACCTCCCTCACGCCGGCCAAGCGTGATTCACTGCTCCGGCTCGCCGACGCCGCCGCCGATTCCGCCTATCGCGCGCCCGGCTGGCTGCACTACTTCGCGTCGTACGACCCGCTCCCGACTGCACGCCGCGTGCGCACGCCGACGCTCATCCTGCAG
>DASTGQ010000549.1:0-2451 GCA_035718985.1 Gemmatimonadaceae bacterium | reverse complement strand
CTTCACCCACATCTGCTCCTCGCTGGTGTTCCACGGGCTGTACTCGCTCTCGGCGCCGCGGCTGCTGGCCTTCGCGCGCATCACCGCCGAGCGGTTGAGGACGCGCCAGACCTTCCCGCCGTTCTCCAGGAACGCGATGGCATACGCGAACTTGAGCCGCCCGCGGTCCTCGTCCTCCGAGGGGCGGTGCACGAGCTTGGGCTCCAGGCCCAACTCGAACTCGAACTCGTCCTTCTCGTACACCGCCTCGGCGACCAGGCCGGCGGCCATGCCCGAGCGGTAGAACAGGTCGATGTACCCCTTGTAGCCGATGATGAACTGCGCGACCAAGCCCTTCCGGCGGTCCTTGAAGGGGATGAGGTAGGCGCGGCCGAGCGACGGGTCGATCTCGAGGCCGAGCGACGCGGCGGTCATCACGCCAGCCATCACGCTGTCGCGGTCGCACAGCGCGAGATCGGGCGTCTTGTTGACCGTGGTGAAGAACGTGCGCAGGAAGCGGTCGAGCGGCAGGATCGACGGCAGCGCCATCTTGATCTGCTTCTTCATCGCGTCGCTGTTGAGCACGCCGCGCAGGTCGCGGATCGCGTTGTCGGTTTGGGCTGGGAGGTTCATGGGATGCTGCCTTTCAGTGCAGGCGGGTGAGGAAGAAAGCCGGTGCTTTTGGCCTGACAGAGCCGGCGTGTCAGTGAAAGGAGGCGCCCTAGAGCGCCCCCGCCAAGGTGGTGGATGAGGACATGCGCTCGCGCTCGATCCGCTTCGCCTCGCGGTCGAGGATGTCCACGGCGCGGCGCCAGGTGCGATCGTCGCGCTGGGAGAGCGCGATCAGCGCGTGACGGCGCACGAGGTCGAGCACGAGGACGCGGGAGAAGACGGACGGCCAGCGGTGGGCGTTCACGCGTCCTCCCGGCTCGGCAGGAGGTAACCACGCCCCTTGCAGACGTGGCACTTGGACGTGTCGGGATCGCCGTGCTGGCCGATACCGGTGCCCTGGCAGAGGCGGCAGTCGGGGTGCTCGTCCGCGTCCAGGTCCGCGTAATCCTCGGGGTACGCTTCGCGGCAGTCCTTGCAGACGCCCTCCTTAAGGTCGCCCTCCATGTCGTAGTGCCCGCAGTTCTCGCATTCGCCGGCGTTGTAGGTCCAGGGCGCACTCACTGGGCACCGCCTTCCGCACCGCCATCGCAACGCAGTTCGTAGGTCGGGACGGTCTTGGTGCCCGTCTGCACGAAGCGGCAGGTCGCGCCCTCGCCGCCGGGGAATCGGACGTTCAGCGTGATCCGGCCGAGGCAGAACACCTGGCGGAAGTCGTTGGGGTAGCTCTGCAGTGGGCTATTGATGTGGTATCCGCGCGAAGCGAGCCAGCGCCGCAGGGCCACCACGGGCGTCATGGTCTTGGTGCGCACGTTGATCCACACCGAGTCTCCGACGTGCGAGGCGTAGCACTCGATGTGCTCGAAAGCGGGAGTGAACTCCTGCACCGCGGACATCGCCACCTCCGCCACGGGCGCCAGGGCGATGATCGCGGTGATGGTCTTATTCAGCGCCTCGACCTCTCTGGCGATGATGCCCGGCAACTCCGGATGTTCGGTGGGCAGGTGATCGCCGTAGCTATCGGCGCGGATGGTGGCATCGCTGTGGCTCACGCGTCACCCCACATCGCCTTGACCTCGCGGCGCTCGTCCTCGGTCGTGCACTCGGCGAGTTCCTTGCGGGAGTCCTCGCGGTTCATCGCCTACACGCGCTCGTGGACGATGCGGTTGAACTCGTACTCCGCGCTGTTGAACGCGCCCTCCGCCTCCGGGTAGTACGGCGTCTGATGGAGCGTGACGTCCTCCTGGTGGACGCGCGCGGTCCAGCCCTTGCTGTCGCGCGTCACCTCGATTGCGAGAAGTTCGCACGCGTTGAGTTCGCGGCGCTGGCGGGTGGTGAGTTTGCTCATGGCGTTCGCTTTCAGGCGTCAGCGGGTGAACAGGAGGGCGAGGGACCAGCCGAACCGCACGATCAACGCGACGCCGACCGTGCCGAGGGCGAGCGAGCACCAGAAGGTGATGTCGAAGATCGCGGGCGAAGCGTCCTCGGTGTCGGCCGCGCGCTCGTTCAGTTCGGCGAGTTTGCGCTTGGCCCACGCGGCGGACGCGCGGGAAGCGGCGACGTAGGTGGACATCTGGAGCGCGCGGGAGGGCTTCACGACTTCCTCGCAGCGCGAGCGCGCCGACCGATCGCCGCCAGCAGCTCCAGCCCCTCGTCGAGCGCCTTCTGGTGCCCAGGCGGGCACGGGACGAGGCGGATGCGCGTGCGGTAGGCCACGGCCTTGCGCCGACCGTCGGGCTTGGGGGCGGTGCTCACCGGACCCCCTGCCGCGACTGCGTCGCCAACTTGGCCTCGGCCGCCATGATGAGCTTGTTCGTCGCGTGGATCGCCAGCGCCTGCTGCCGGCGGAGGCGGCGGATCGCC
>DASTGQ010000548.1:0-2891 GCA_035718985.1 Gemmatimonadaceae bacterium | reverse complement strand
CCAGTTCGAGGGATTCGTCGAGCCGCTCGTCGTGCTGCTCGCTGCGCCGCTGTCGTTCGTCGGCGCGATGACGCTGCTCCTCATCACGGGGACGCCGCTCAACGTGTCGAGCTTCATGGGGCTCATCCTGCTCGTCGGGCTGATCGTGAAGAACGGCATCATCCTGCTCGACTTCACCCAGCACCGGATGCGTACCGGCGGGCTCGCGCTGGAGCCGGCCATCCGCGAGGCAGCGCACATCCGCCTGCGGCCGATCCTCATGACGACGCTCTGCACGCTGTTCGGGCTGCTGCCGCTCGCGCTTGGACTCGGCGCCGGCAGCGAGATGCAGAAGCCCCTGGCGCTCGCCGTGATCGGCGGGCTCGCGCTGTCGACACCGATCACGCTCTATCTCGTGCCCACCCTGCTCGTGGCGATTCGGGGGCGGGACTACACGCTGCCGACCAAGGAATAGCATGGCCGCCTCTGTACCACCCGTCGGACCGCGCGGGAAGCTGCACCGTTTCCTCGCCGAACGGTTCGACCGCAAATCGGAGCTCGGGCTCCGGCTGACCATCAACGCCGTCGTCTTCGCGCTCGCCATCTGGGCGTTCAGCGGGCTGCTCGACGGCGTGCTCGACAAGGAATGGCTCGTGGGCGCCGACCTCGCGGTGAACGGGTGGTTCCACGCGCACGCGACCGCAGCGGGACTCGCGGCGTTCAACGTCATCACCTACGGCGGCACGGTCGGCGTGGGCGTTGTCGTCGCGATCGTCGCGGCGTGGCTCTGGGTGAGCGGTTATCGCTTTCTCTCGGTCGCGTGGCTGGCGACGAACGGCGGCGGCCTGCTCGTGCAGTGGGTGCTGAAGACGACGGTACATCGCACCCGCCCGCAATACGCGGCGGCGTACCTGCATGGGCACTCGTACAGCTTCCCGAGCGGCCACGCCATGATGTCGACGATCTGCTACACGATGCTCGCGTTCATCATCGGCACGCTGGCGCACTGGCCGGCCCGGCGTCGCGGGTGGCTCTATCTGCCGTCCACCGCGATCGTGCTGCTCATCGGTTTCAGCCGACTCTATCTCGGCGTGCACTATCCGAGCGACGTCCTCGGCGGCTTTGCCGCGGGGCTGGCGTGGCTGGCGGCATGCGTCGGCGCGCTGAACGTGGTGCGCGGGCGCTGGCTGGAGCCCGCGGCGCGCTGATGCGTCCCGCTCAGCCCGTGGAACCCAGCAGCCACTCGCGCGGCGACACACGCTTGCCGACGAAGAACTCGCCGAACGCCGCGTACTTCGCAGACACCTCATCGAACCGCATGTCGGTGACGATCTTCTTGAACGCGAGCGGGTCCTTCGCGAAGAGCGTCACGCCCCACTCCCAGGCGTCGAAGCCGATGGCGCCGGTGATGACCTGGACGATCTGCCCCGCGTAGCGGCGGCCGGTCAGGCCGTGGGACCACATCAGGCGGCTGCGCTCCTCCACCGGGAGCGAATACCAGTTGGCGCCGACGTCGCGCTTCTTGCTCATGGGATAGAAGCAGACGTACGGCATGTCCTCCGGCTGCACGGGGAACAGGCGCCGCTGCACGTGCGCGCTCGCGCGCTCCGCGTTCACGCGCTCCGTCATGGCGCGCCGGTATTCCTCGTCGCCTACCGTCCCACCGCGCGCTGCGGCGTCCTGGACGAGCTGCGACGTCGCGTGGTAGAGCCCTGCCTCGGTGACGCTGAGGAAGCTGTACACGGGAGCGAGGACGTCGAACAGCGCCTCTTTCGCCAGCGCGCGCTGTGCCTCGCCGATCGCGTCGAGCGTGGGGCGGAAGTGCACGAACATGACGTCGCCGCGCGAGCCGATGAGGGGAATGACCGACGTCCAGCCTCCGCCAGCGGGCGCGGCCATGGCATCGAGCTTCTCGATTGCGCGACGATGGATCGAAGGCAGCTCCCCCACGGGGACCTCGCGCAGCGCGGAGCGATCCCACGCGAGGACCTGGTGAAAGGCGTACCACCCTTCGGTGGTCTCGGGAGGATATGCGGTCGGCGAGGGAGCGTCGGTCATGGTGCGTGTAAAGATGTCTCCTCACGCACCGCCGTGGGAGCCGCCGCTAGCGTCGCGTCGGCTGGTCGCTCGTGATCGGCCGTATGCGCAGCGCCGGCGTGGCGGCGCGGCAGTATTCCTCGAGTCGCGGCGTGGGGCAGCGCTCCCAGTCGTCGGGGATGGGACAGAGCCGGCGCTTCTCCAACAGCGCCTCGAAGCAGAGCCACCCGCCGCCGAGCCCCGAGGTGAGGGTCGGCCGTCCACCCTGGCGAATGCGGCGGTCCTCGACGCGACGTCGTTCCATTCCCGGTGCCACCGAGACCGTCATCCTACGGTCGCTGACGCGACGCTCGGCGAGCCGCGGCACCACGTCCCACGTCTGCCACTCGGTGCCCGCCGAGTCCCTGAAGATGCGATAGCCCATGCCGGATCCTTCGCCTCCCTTGCCTGGTTCGCATGGCGCGGACGCGTCCGCCTCGCGCTCCCAACTCCATTCGCAGAGCAGGGTTGGTGCCACGGAGGTCACATTTTCGCACGCATTGCCCCCTTGCGCACAATGTCTGCCGTCGAGTGCGCTCGCGCGCTGCTGCCGAGTGCGCTGGAGAATTCATGCGTTCGGCACGGCGGGTGCATTGGCGCGGGTGTCCCACCGCAACGCCAACTTCAATCCGGGAGCTCCCACGTGCGTGCACTCCGCCACGCGCTCGTCGCCGTCGTGATGCCCGTCACACTGTTCGCGCAATCATCGCTCGCGCAGACGGTGGACACGACTTCACACGACAAGACCTTCCTCACCCGACGCGACTTCGTCGTGCTCGGCATCGGCGCTGCCGCCACCGGCGTCCTCTCGATCTGGGACGACGACATCGCCAAGG
>DASTGQ010000547.1:0-2141 GCA_035718985.1 Gemmatimonadaceae bacterium | reverse complement strand
GATGCCCGAACCGACCTTTGCCTCCCAGAGCACGGCGCCGCTGCGCGCGTCGAGTGCGCGGAGGGTGCCGTCGAGCGTGCCGTAGAAGACGAGATCTCCACCGGTCGTCAGCACGCCGCTGTAGATGGGATACGCCGTGTCGGGCACGGCCCACACCTGCCGCCCGACCTTCGGATCCCAGGCGATGAGCGCGCCTTTGAAGCCACCCGGCGAATCCTTGCGCGGCGGATAGTTCGCGCCGACGTACGGTGTGCCGGCGATGTACTGAACCGCGCGCGCGGTGTAGTCCATGCACACATTCACCGCCGGCACGTAGGCGAGCCCGGTGCGCGGCGAATACGCCGCGGGCTCTTCGTCCTTTCCACCGGTCGTCGACGGACAGATATCCGTTACGGTTTTTCCCTGATGGGTCTCCTTCGCCGGGTCGCGATTGGGTGCGCCCGACTTCATGTCGAAGCCGGTCGACCAATTCACCGGTACGAATGGATTCGCGACGAGCACCTCACCCGTTTGACGATCGATCGTGTAGCCGTAGCCATTGCGATCGAAGTGCATCAGCACCTTGCGCGTCTGCCCGTTGATCGGGATGTCGGCGAGGAGATTCTCGTTCACTCCGTCGTAGTCCCACATGTCGTGTGGAGTGAGCTGGTAGACCCACTTCACTTCGCCGGTCTCGGGATTGCGCGCGAAGAGGCTCGACGACCATTTGTTGTCGCCGGGCCGCTGATCGGAGTTCCATGGCCCTGGATTCGACGTTCCGTGGTAAATGAGGTCCAGCTCCGGGTCGTACGAGATCCATCCCCAGACGGTCGCTCCACCGTGCTTCCAGCCGTCGTTCGGCCAACTCGTTAGGCCGAGGTCGCGGCCGCGATCCTTGGCGTAGAAGGGATGCGTTCCCGCGGTGATCTTGACGTCGCTGTCCGGGCCCGTGGTGTACGCGCGCCAGCGCAGCGATCCGTCGTCGAGGCTGAGCGCCGCAATCCACCCGCGCACGCCCATCTCGCCGCCCGAGTTTCCGACGAGGACCTCGTCCTTCACGATCACGGGAGCCATCGTCGTCGTTTCGCCGATGTTGATGTCGGCGACGCGCGTACGCCAGAGCTCGTGGCCATCGGACACATCGAGCGCGATCGTGTGCCCGTCGAGCAAGTTGTAAACGAGCTTGCCGTCGGCGTACGCCCATCCGCGATTCACGACATCGCAGCACGCGATCCCCTCCGCCCACGGATTCACGCTCGGCGTGTGCTTCCAGCGCACGGTACCAGGCTTCGTGAGATCGAGCGCGATCGCCTCGTCGGGAAGCGGCGTCACGATGTACATCGTCGAGCCGATGACGAGGGGCGTCCCCTCGTGTCCGCGCAGCCGCCCGGTCGAGTAGGTCCACGCGGGATGCAGGCCGCCGACATTCGTGGTCGTGAGCTTCGCCAGCGGGCTGTAACGGGTGAGCCCGTAGTCGCTCGCTTGATGGAACCATTCCCCAGGATCACGATCGCGATGGACGAGATCGATCGAACGGCCACGCTCGGCGGCGCACGCCGTCAGCCACGCGGCGACGAGAACCGTTGCGACCCTGGGCGCGGCACCGCGCCATCTCACGGGGCTCATGTCAGCGAGTGAGCGAGTTCGCGGACGTCTTGCGCGTGTGGTCGGCGCGCGGCGAGCCCGCGTAACGACTCGCGGTGGTACCGCCCAGGGAGTGCACATAAGCAACGAGCTTCCAGATCTGATCTTCGGTGAGCACGGGACCCCACGCCGGCATCCCTTGTCCGCGGCCGCGAAAGATCGTGTTGAACACATCCACGTCACTCGCGCCGTATCGCCACTGATTATCGGTGAGGTCGGGCCCCATGCCTCCCGTGCCGTCGAACCCGTGGCAGTACGCGCAGTTCATCCGGATGTAGAGGAATCGCCCCTCTTCCACGGCTGCATCGCTCCCACCGTAGGGATTGTGCACCCGCGTTTGCACCTGACTCACGCGGTAGCCGGCCGCCGGACCTTCCGGAGTGCGCAGCACGTACGACACCTGTGGGACCACGGCCGTCGCGATCTGCGACTCCGACACGCTCGCCCCGCTCGGCTGTTGTGGCTTGCACGCCACCAACGCCAGAACCGAGATGAAGAGCACGCTGAGCCTCATCGTC
>DASTGQ010000546.1:0-2964 GCA_035718985.1 Gemmatimonadaceae bacterium | reverse complement strand
CACCGACCGTTCTGCTCTCCGCTGCCCTGAGGACCCGCATGTCCATTGCCGCCCGCGTGCTCGCTCGCTCCTCGCTCCTCGTCCTCGTCGCCGCGCCGCTCGCGGCACAGAATCGGGTGCCCGCCGCTGATTCCACCCCCGACCAGGTCGCGCAGATGGTATCGCGACTGGACCTCGAGCACTACAAGGCCACCATCAAGGGGCTGACCCAGTTCGGTGACCGCCGGCAGGGCACGGAGCGCAACCGGCAAGCGGTGGACTGGATCGAGCAGCAGCTCAAGAGCTACGGCTGCACGAACACGGAGCGACTGACGTACCAGTTCACCTCGCCTCCGCCGCGACCGACCGCGGGCGCCGCGAACGCGCGTCGCGCGCGTCCGGCGTATCCCGCCGAAGGCGGCTCGCACGTGCGCGGCATCCGTGCGCACACCGGGGTGAACACCGACTCGCTCGCGCAACCCGATCCGCGCGTTCGCGCGCTCGATACGGAGCAGACGAAGGACGGCGAGCGCCAGGAGGTCTACTGCACCAAGATCGGCACCACGCACCCCGACGAGATGTACATCGTCGGTGGGCACATGGACGGCATCGGCTGGGGCGAGGCCGCCAACGACGACGGCTCCGGCACGGCGCTCGTCATGGAGCTGGCGCGCGTCTTCAGCTCGCCCGACGTGAAGACCGACCGCTCCATCCGCTTCATCCTGTGGAACAACGAGGAGTCCGGCCTCAACGGGTCACGCGCGTACGTCGCGCAGCGCCAGGCACTGCAGGGCAAGGAAAGCCCCGCCGGCTCCGGCAAGTATCCCGAGCCGCGCTGGCTCGGCATGGTGCAGCACGACATGATGCTCTTCGATCACGGCATGCCCCTCGCCGACGGCACGCTCCCGAAGGAGCAGCGCCCCGAAGCCGACGTGAACATCGAGTTCCAGTCCAACTCGAAGATGGCCGCCGAGTCGAACAAGCTGGCGTGGCTGTTCGCCACGTCGAACGACAAGTACGCCACCGACTATCCGGCCACCGTCGGCCAGCACATGACCAACACGGATTCGGCGCCGTTCCAGGACATCGTCCCCAGCATCAGCCTGCGCGAGAACGAACGCGGTGCGCAGATCGGCGGCGGCTGGGACCCTAACTGGCACCAGCCGACGGACATGTTCAAGACGTACAGCGACAAGGATTTCCGCCTGGGCCTGAACGCCGCGCAGACCACGCTCGCCGCGATCGCCACGCTCACGGGCGCTCGGCTGGTGAAGTAGGCACAAGGTCATCCCGCAGCCGCGCAAGCGGCTGTCGGGATCCACTGCCACGCCTGATTGCCATGACCGACTACCACGCCTCCATCACCTGGCAGCGCGACGGCGCGAAGTTCACCGACAACCGCTACCGGCGCCTCCACACCTGGACCTTCGACGAGGGACTGGAGGTGCCGGCGTCGGCATCGCCGCACTCGGTGCCGCTGCCGTATTCGGAGGCACGCGCCGTGGATCCGGAGGAAGCGCTCGTCGCCGCGGTGTCGAGCTGCCACATGCTCTGGTTCCTCTCCATCGCGGCGAAGAAGGGCTTCACCGTCGAGCGCTATGCGGATACCCCCGTCGGGACGCTCGGCACCAACGCTCGTGGCAAGGAAGCCATCACCGCCATCACGCTGCGTCCTGACATCACCTTTGGCGGTGACAAGCGCCCGAGCCAGGATGAGATCGAGTCCATCCACCACGAGGCGCACGACGTCTGCTGCCTCGCCAACTCGGTCAGCGCCGAGGTTCGCCTGGAGGCGGCTCCGGTGACGCGATAGTCGCCTTCAGCTCGGCGAGCATCAGCTTCGCGCGCGCCGCGACGTCGGTGCCGGGATGGCGGTCCATGAGGCGCCTGAGCTCCACCATCGCGCGGCCCGGCTCGCCGAGCGGTCCGGCAAGCAGTTCGATCAACCGGTTGCTTGCCGCGATGTCGTCCTTCGCCAGGACGCCGGGCATGTGCTGGACCTCCCGCACCAGTGCCGCGGCGCGCCTCGGGTCACCGGCGCGCGACGCATAGAGCGCGGCGGCGCGGAGCCGCGCGCTCGCGTCGCCCGGTCGCTCGGCGATGATCGACTCGTACGAGGCGAGCGCTTCCGCTACCTGCCCGCGCATCACGAGCGCGTCCTGATACGAGAACTGCTCCTCGTAGGGCGTGCTCGCGCCGCTCGCCATGATCCGCTGCCAGCCGGCGCCCGCTGCGCCGCTCAGCGCCCGCGCCACCCCCGCGACCGCGCCACCGGCGACGACGAATACGCCGAGCACGACGAGCGACAACCGGCCGCCGTTGAGCATCCAGGCGCTGGTCGCGATCCCGAATACCATGAATCCGTAGGCCACTGCGCGAACGGTGTCCGCCGCGGCCGCGCCCTCGCGATCGAACAGCGTCGGCTTGTATGGCGCCGGCTCGCGCGACGGCGAATCGCTCATTCGCGTCCGACGTAGTTGCCGTAGTGCGCCTGTGCGCACGTCGGACACAACCCGTGCGAGAAGCGCACGCTGGAGCGGTCGGCCACGTACTGCTCCAGCGCCTTCCACTGCTGCTGGTCGTCGCGAATCGACTTGCAGTGCATGCAGATCGGGATGAATCCCTGCAGGGCGTGGGTGAGTGTCGCGCCGCGCGACTTCTCCACGGTCAGCTCGGCCTCGTACGACGCTCGGAAGAAGAGCGCCAGCATCCCGACGCCGGCGCAGAGCTGGGCCGTCCACGCCATGAAGAACAGCGGCACCAGCAGGGCGCTGTCCTCCGGCAGCAGCGGCGTGGTGGCCGACAGCAGGGCGTAGCCCGCCAACCCGATCGCGGCGAGTGCACGTTCTTCGCGCGGCAGCACCGCGTACGTGGCCAGCCGCCAGCCAGCGAAGACCATGGTGAGCGCCATGGCGCTGAGGTTGATCATGACGCCCGCGCGAGGAGGGATGAACGGATCCACTCCCTGCTTCACGAGGAGGAACA
>DASTGQ010000545.1:0-2724 GCA_035718985.1 Gemmatimonadaceae bacterium | reverse complement strand
CCACGGTGCGCGTGCAGGTGGACGCGATGGGCGTCGATCCGCACGCCGGCGGGCGCGTGCGCTACGACGTGGGAGAGCGCAGCGGCAAGCGCGCGCGAGCCTTCTGCGCGCCGGTGCGGGTGCCCGAGGAGGTCTATCTCGTGCTGCGCCCGCACGGCGGGCAGACGGACTGGAACACGTTCCTGCACGAGCTCGGGCACGCGCTGCACTTCGCCTACATGCGCCCCGACCTGCCGATGGAGTTCCGCTGGATGGGCGACAACTCGGTGACGGAAGGCTACGCGATGCTGTTCGACCACCTCATGCAGGACGCGGGGTGGCTGCAACGGTACACCGGCGTGGACAAGCAGGCGACGCCGGCCTTCCTGCGCAGCGCGGGGCTGGAGGAGCTGCACTTCCTGCGTCGCTACTGCGCGAAGCTCATCTACGAGACGCACCTGTACGGCGGCGACGTGTCCTGGGAATCGCTCCCCGACCTGTACGTCCAGCTTCTCAGCGACGCGACGGGATTCCGTTACGACCCCGCCGACGCGTTCGTGGACGTGGACACGCGCTACTACGCCGCGCGCTACCTGCGCGCCTGGCAGCTCCAGGCGCTCCTGACGGAGACGCTGGTGGCGCGGTACGACGTTGACTGGTGGCGCAACCCGCGCGCCGGGCCGTGGATCGCGCAGGCATTGTTCGGCGAGGCGCAGCGCGAGCTGGCGCACGAACAGGCCGAGCGCGTGGCAAAGAAGCCGATGGACTTCGCGCCGCTGGTGAGGAGCGTGGAGCGGATGCTGGGGTAGGGTTCCTCGTCGGACCTGGTTTCTCGATCCCTGAATGGCCACTCAGTCGAAAGGGATACGGATCATACGGATCCAGCGGATGAGACGGATCGCTCCCAGCGCTTCTTGAAATTCCTGTCGCAGACGACGCGGAAGAATTGCGGCTTGGGACCGAAATGGAGGAGGAGACCGACCTCCAGGTTCGTGGCGCGAAGGTAATTGTACAGCTGTCGGGTCGCGGACTCGTGGAGAGCGTGGGTCGCCTTGGCTTCGAGGACGAGGACGTCGTCCACCACCATATCGAGTCGCTGCATCCCGATCTCCTCGCCCTTGTACATCACGCGCACGGCGAGCTCTCGAGCAACTCGATGGCCGCGCACGCGTAGCTCCCGCTCGAGCGCCGCGAGGTAGATGCTCTCGAGGTAGCCATGGCTGAGGGTGTTGTATACTTCGTAGAAAGCGCCAATCGCGCTACGGGTCAACTCGTCGTGAAGCAGTCGTCGATTCATGTCTGATGATCAGGCGTCCGGGGGTGATCGCGTCACCGTTTGGACGCATGGTGTCTCGGTACGAAGCCTCATCTGCAGGCGAGACAGATCCGCAGCATCCGTGGAATCCGTATGATCCGTTTCCCCCTTCGACTGAGTGGCCATTCCAGCCATTCGGGCGGCAGATCAACCAGGGAATCCAGATGGTCATTGCCAGTCGAATTGCCGTCGGCCTGCTGATGACGCTCTCGCTGTCCGCGAGCCTGCAGGCCCAGGAGCCTGAGTGGTCCTGGCGATGAGCGGCGAGGACCGTGGTGACGCATCGAGCGTGACGAAGGGGACGGCGCTGGTCACCGGCGCGTCGCGTGGCATCGGGCGCGCCATCGCGCAGCGCCTCGCCGCGGACGGTTACGACATGGTGGCTGTCGCGCGCGACGAGGGCGAGCTCGACTCGCTGTGCGCGGAGATCCGACGCACGGGTCGCGATTGTCGAGTGCTTGCCCTCGACATCACCGACGCGACGGCCGTGCAGCGGGCGCTGAAGCCCCTCGAGGTGGACGTGCTGGTCAACAACGCGGGCGTGGGCGTGATCAAGCCGTTCGTCGAGATGTCGCTCGACGAGTGGAACACGATGATGGACGTCAACGTGAACGCGCTCTTTCACGTGACGCATGCGCTGCTGCCGGGGATGCTGGAGCGCGGCCATGGCCACGTGTGCACCATCGGCTCCATCTCGGCGCGGAGCGCGTACGTGGGCGGCGCGGCGTACTCCGGCACGAAGGCCTTCGTGACGGCGTGGGCCGAGTCGCTGATGCTCGAGGTGCGCGGACGCGGGGTGAAGGTGTCCGTGGTGGCGCCGGGCGGCGTGGCGACGGAGTTCAGCGGCCACGAGGTCACCGATGCCGACCGATGGAAGCTCGCCCCCGAGGACGTTGCGGCAGCGGTGTCGCAGGTGGTCGGTACGCCACCGGACGTCCTGATTCACCGGCTGGAAGTGAGGACGCTCACACCTCCGCCGCCGAAGCAGGGGAAATAGCGCCTAAACATCTGGCCGCCTTGACGCGCAACCCACATATTGCGCGCGTGTCAAGGACCGCGCCGCTGCCGGCCGAGCGTACGCGCACCACCCCGGAGAACACGGAACCCGGGCTGCGCGAGCTCATCGCCATCCGGGAGATCGTCCACGCCTTCCTCACGGCCGACCGGCCCGAGGAGGTGTTCCAGTTCGCGCTCGACCGGGTCAGCCCGCTCGTGGGCGCGACGTTCGCGTGCGTCTACCTGGTGGACGGTGCGTCGGAGCTGATGCGCCTGGCCGCGGTGCACAACTGGCCGGAGCGCTTCGCTCCCTTCCTCGGCGAGATGCGTGTGCGGCTCGGCTTCGGCCCAAGCGGCGAAGCGGCCGCCGAGAGGCGCGTGATCGAGGTCCCCGACGTGATGGCCGATCCGTCGCTCGAGGACTGGGCGGAGGT
>DASTGQ010000544.1:0-4304 GCA_035718985.1 Gemmatimonadaceae bacterium | reverse complement strand
GCCCGCTCCCATGACTCCACCCCGCCGTTCACCACCGTGAACAGCGGATGCGGTTCCGGCGCGCTCACGGTGAGCAATCGCTCATGCTGTTGCGGCGACCGCGCGCGCAGCTTGGCCATCAGGTGTTTCCACTCGAGGTCGAGCTGCCCGCGCGTCACCTCGATACGCGTGGGATCCCGACGCGCACCGACTTTCTCCGCCGCGAAGCTGTACCCGCGGCGGAGCGACTCGTCGTGCACCGCCGCAAGGTACGACGCAACGCTCGCCTCCGGATCCGTCGCCTCGCGGAAGCGCTGGAGCTGCGGGTGGTGCTGGTAGCCCTTCGTCTCGCCGCGCAGCACGGCCTGCGCGAGGAGCGCCTCCCGCCAGAGCGCCACCAGGCCGACGGAGTCGAGGTACTTCGGGTGAATGCTCCAGAGGCGCATCGCGTCTCGTGACGGCTGCCCCGGGTGCGCGACGTGCCTTACGGCGCGCCCTGCACCCGGAACTGCCGGTCGAAGAAGCTCACGGTGGCGGAGTCCGCGGCCAGCCACGACGCGTGCCGCAGGAAGCCGTGGATCTCGTCGGGCAGCACGAGCTCCTCGAACGGCACGCCTGCCTTCGCGAGGCGGCGCGCGAGGTCCACCGTCTCGTGGAAGCGCACGTTGCGGTCGTCGTCGCCCTGGATCAGCAGGACGGGGCTCTTCCACATCGAGACCGATGCCACCGGCGACGACTTCCACGCGACGTCGAGCGCGCGCGTGATGTCGCCCTTCTCGTACTGGAGCTGCTGGTTGGTGAGCCCGCGGTAATCGGCGATCCAGTTGTGCACGCCGTGCAGGTCAACGCCCGCCTTGAACACGTTGGAGTTGCGGGCGAGCGCGAGCGCGGTGAGGAACCCGCCGTACGAGCCGCCCCAGATCCCGATGCGGCGCGCATCCACCTCGGCGAGCCGCTGCAGGTACGCCGCACCCGCCTGCACGTCCTGGTATTCCGACGCGCCCCACGGTCCCGCGTGCGCCGGATGATGGAAGTCGTGCCCGTAGCCGATGCCGAGCCGGTAGTTCACCGCCAGCACCACGTAGCCGTGCGTGGCGAGGTACTGGTTCACGGCGTACGCGTTGGAGTAGTAGTCCATGTAGTGCCAGCCCAGCAGCATCTGCCGCGGCGGGCCGCCGTGGACGAAGATGATCCCCGGCTTCTTCGCCGCGCCGCCCGCGCGCTCGAAGAGCTGGCCGTGCACCGTGGTGCCGTCGGCAGCGCGGAAGGTGACGGGCTTCGGGACGACGAGCTCCGCGGCCGGGAAGGTGGCCGGGATGAGCGACTGCGCGAGGACGCGCGGCCTTCCCACATCGTCGGTGAGTGACGTGACCGTCGGGAGCGGTGGCCGGCTCGACGTCGCGCTGATGAACGCCACCGAGCGTCCGTCGCCCGTGACGACGGGACTCCACTCCAGTCCATCACC
The DNA here is from genome assembly GCA_035718985.1 of Gemmatimonadaceae bacterium. GTDB lineage: Bacteria > Gemmatimonadota > Gemmatimonadetes > Gemmatimonadales > Gemmatimonadaceae > AG11. The sequence continues at coordinate 2,860 of DASTGQ010000544.1, read as the reverse complement.
TTGCGTGACCGCCACCGGCGCGGCGTGATCCACCGGCACGCGGAAGAGGTGCCGCCGATCCACGTCGCCGGCGGTCGTGCCGGTGTTGGCATTGTAGAAGATCGACGCATGATCCGGCGCGGTGGCGACGTGCTCCACCATGAACGCGCCCGGGGTGAGCAGCAGCGGCGTTCCGTTCCCGCGCTCGGCGATGGAGTAGAGGTGCGGCCATCCATCGAGGTCGGCGAGGAACACCAGCCGGTCGCCAGCGCCCCACGAGAGATTCGCCTGGCCGGCCGTGGTGGGAAATGAGCCGCGCAGCGTGCTCGGGCTCTGCCACACCTTGTGTGCGCTGCCGGTGGCGGCATCGGCAACCCAGATGGACCATGGGCGCGGGTGCAGATCGAGCAGCGTCTCCGGCGCGCCGCCGGAACCGGCCAGGCGCACGAAGGCGATGCGGGTGCCGTCGGGCGACCACACCGGAGCGTCGTCGTGGGACGTGGACGGCGCGAGGTAGCGGACTGGCGTCGAGTCGGCGGAGAAGATCCCGATGAAGCTGTGATCCCCGCGTCGCGACACGAACGCCAGCCGGTCGCCGCTGGGCGACCACGTCGGCGACTCGCTCTGGCCGCGCTCGAAGAACATCCGCCTCGCCGGCGACGAGCCATCCAGCGGCACGGTCCAGACCTGGTGATTCTTCAGGAACGCCACGCGATCGCCGCGGGGTGAGATCACGGGCTCGTCGCCCTCGGCCAGCAGGCGTGGTGCGGCGGCGCCGGAAGTGGGCGCGGCGAAGATCTGCAGCGCCGGTTGCGCCGGCGAGTTGTTCGGGTCCGGCTGGACATTGCCTTCGGCGTCCCAGTTCGCGTCGTGGTCGCCGCCACGCACGTATACCACGAACTGGCCATCCGGCGAGACTGACACGTTCGTCAGCTCCTGTCCGTCGTCCGCGGTGTAGCTCGTGATCTGCCGCGGCTCGTAGCCGGGCCCGTCGGCCGTCCAGATGTTGCGGACACCGCGCAGGTTGACCGTCCACGCGATGCGCGCGCCGCGCGGCGCGGCGGCGAGCTCGCCGGTGAACGGGTAGTCGAGCATCTGCTCGAGCGTGAAGGAGGCCGCGTCGCGCGACGGGGCCTGGGCGCCGGCACGAGTTGCGGCGCCGATGCTGAGGCTCGCAGCGACGCTGCACACGAGCGCGCGCATCACTCGGTCATGGGACACACCAACGATCATGCGTTCTCTCCGGTTCGGGCCGTGAATGAACCAAATAGGCCGGGCGCGATGAGCAGGCGCAAGCCGAGCCGATGGCGGCGTTACCGGTTCACCCGTAGATTCGCCGCCGCGTCCGTCCATCCTGCGCGTCGGAGACCACATGCTCCAGCCGGGCACTCACGTTGGACCATACGAGGTGCGCGACCTGCTCGGCCAGGGCGGCATGGGCGAGGTGTATCGCGCGCACGACGCCCGGCTCGGTCGCGAGCTGGCCCTCAAGCTGCTGCCGTCGCACGTCGAGGCGGAGGACGCCGCCGTCGAGCGGTTCGTGCGCGAGGCGCGGGCCGCGTCGGCGCTGAACCACCCGAACGTCATCACGATCTACGAGATCGGCGAGACCGACGCCGGGCGGTTCATCGCCATGGAGCTCGTGCACGGCACCACGCTGCGTGCGCTCGAGGCGCCAGCCGCGCCGGACCAGCTCATGCGTGTCGGCGCGCAGATCGCGCGCGCGCTCAGCGTCGCGCACGCCGCCGGCATCGTGCATCGCGACATCAAGCCGGAGAACGTGCTCGTCCGTCCCGACGGCTTCGTGAAGGTGCTCGACTTCGGCATCGCGCGCCTCGTCTCGTCGGCCGACGCGCGCGCCACCGTGGACGGCCAGCCACTGACGCAGCTCGGGCTCGCGGTAGGCACGCTGCGCTACATGTCGCCCGAGCAGGCCTGCGCCGAGCCCGTGACCGGGGCGACGGACGTCTTCTCGCTCGGCCTCGTGCTCCACGAGCTGGCCACCGGCCAGCATCCCTTCGCTGCCGCCGGCCTGTCCGACGTCGCGCTCCTCAGCGCCATCCTCTCGCAGGACGCGCCGGCGGTGACCGCACTCAACCCCGCGCTCCCGGCCGAGCTCGACGCGCTGGTGGCGCGCATGCTCGACAAGGATCCCGCACGTCGTCCGTCCGCCGCCGAAGTGGAGTGCGCGCTGAACGACCTGGCCGCGCAGCCGACCAGCGGGTCGGCGCCAGCAGCGCCGACCCCGCGGGCGGCTCGCCGGCATGCGGTGGGGCGCGAGACGGAGTGGCGTGCGCTGCACGAGCTGCTGCGCGACGCGGGGGCGGGGCACGGGGTGCTCGTCAGCATCGCCGGGGAGCCCGGGATCGGCAAGTCGACGCTCGTGGAGGACTTCCTTACCGACGTCACGTCGGCCACGCAACCGTGGCTCGTCGCCCGCGGCCGGTGCTCGGAGCGCCTCGCCGGCACGGAGGCGTACCTGCCGATCCTCGAGGCGCTCGAGAGCCTGACGCGCGGACCGAGCGCCTCGCGGATGGTGCCGCTCATGAAGCGCTTCGCCCCGACGTGGTACCTGCAGATCACGCCGGCGGCCACGGACGACTCCGCCGAGGGGCGAGCGCTCGTCAGCGTGCAGGCCAGCTCGCAGGAGCGCATGAAGCGCGAGCTCGCGGCGTTCCTCGAGGCGCTCTCCGCCGCGGTGCCGGTGATCCTCTTCCTCGACGACCTGCACTGGGCCGACCTGTCCACGGTGGACATGCTGGGCTATCTCGGCGGCCGGCTGCGCACGATGCGCCTGCTCATCCTCGTCACCGTGCGGCCGGCGGAGCTGCTGCTCGGAAAGCATCCCTTCGCGCAGCTCAAGCTGGACCTCCAGTCGCGT
>DASTGQ010000543.1:0-3545 GCA_035718985.1 Gemmatimonadaceae bacterium | reverse complement strand
CCCGCATTCTCGCCCGTCTGCGGGGCGACTGTTGTGGGGCTCTGAATCCCAAATGGCGACCTCGACCATCGCACACCGCGCGACCCGCGCCGAAGGGCGTGACCCGTCCGCCGACCTCGATTACCGCCCGTCGTACCTCGCGGCCGGTGTGGTCACTGTACTCATCTTCCTGCTCTACCTCCTGACCCTGGCGCCGTCGACGGCGATGTGGGACACGAGCGAGTACATCGCCGCCGCGTACACGCTGGGCCTGCCCCACCCGCCCGGGAATCCGCTGTTCGTACTGATCGGACGCGTCTTCTCGATGATTCCGCTCTTTGGACCGAGCGTCGCGGTACGCATCAACGTCCTCGCTGCGCTGTGCAGCGCCGTCTCGGCGGGTATGTGGTTCCTCATCACCGAGCGCGTGCTCGTCGGCTGGTTCGCCGAGCGATGGCAGCGCATCGTCGGCGGCTCGCTGGCCGCGCTCATCGGCGCCGCGTCGTTCACGGTCTGGAACCAGAGCGTCGTCAACGAGAAGGTCTACACCGTCTCGCTGCTCGGCATCGCCGTCATCAGCTGGCTGATGGTGCGCTGGTGCGACCAGCCCGACGGCCGGCGGGCGGACCGCATCCTCGTCCTCGTCGCGTACCTGTGCGGGCTCGGCTACGCCAACCACATGGCGGGAATGCTCGCCGCACCGGCGGTGGGCCTCGCGGTGCTGATCATCCGTTGGCGCACCATCCTTCGATGGAAGCTGCTCCTTGCCTGCGTGGGCGCGCTGGTGCTCGGCGTCACCCCCTTCGCCATGGAGCCCATCCGCGCCGCGCAGTTCCCGGCGCTCAACGAGGGCGAGCCGACTGCGTGCCGCGTGAAGCTCGAGGCGTCGTGCACCTTCAGCCAGGGCACCTACGACGCCTTCATGTACAACTTCAACCGCGGCCAGTACGGCAAGCCCGCGTTGACCGAGCGCCAGGCGCCGTTCTCGGCGCAGCTCGACATGTGGTGGTTCTACTTCAAGTGGCAATGGCTCCGCGACGCGCACGTGGACCATCCCTTCGCGCAGAGCCTCCTCGGCGCGCTGTTCCTCGTGCTCGGCCTGGTGGGCGGCTACGTCCACTGGCGACGGGATCGACGAAGTTTCTGGTACTTCGGGTCACTGATGTTCACGATGACGCTCGTGCTCATCTACTACCTGAACTTCAAGTACGGCGCGTCGCAGTCGCCCGAGCTGGTGGGCGTGGCGCGCGAGGTCCGTGACCGCGACTACTTCTACCTCTGGAGCTTCTCGGCGTGGGGCGTCTGGGCCGCGCTGGGCCTCGTGGCCGCCTGGGAATCGCTCGCGGAGTTGATCGGCCGCGAGCCGGTGATGGAGGGACGCACCGCGGTGGAGCGTCCCACGCGCCGCGCCTTCACGGTCGCGGCGCCGGTGCTTGCGCTCGCGCTCATCCCGCTCTTCACCAACTGGTCCACCGCCTCGCGCGCCGGCCAGACGGACACGGCGGACTTCGCGAAGGACCTGCTGAACTCCGTGGAGCCCTACGGCGTGCTCGTCACGGTCGGCGACAACGACACCTTCCCGCTCTGGTACGCCCAGGAAGTGGAAGGCGTGCGGCGCGACGTGCTCGTCGCCAACACGTCGCTCCTCAACACCGACTGGTATACGCGACAGCTCATCCGTCGCCCCGTCTACACGTACGACGCGGCAGCGGGACCGTCCATCTACCGTGGAAAGACGTGGACGAAGCCGAGCGGGCCGGCGATCAAGATGACCCTCGAGCAGGCGGACTCGGTGCCGCCGTACATCCAGCTCGACCAGCCGATGACCTTCCAGGGCGGACCGATCAAGGCGACCATCGACCCGCAGCGCCTCTCGATCCCCGGCGTGCTGCAGCGCGCCGACATCTTCGTGCTCCGCATGATCGCCGACGACTTCGGCGAGCGCCCGATCTACTTCAGCCGCACCTCCGCCGGCTACGGCAACGAGCTGGGCCTCGGCAACTATCTGCTCACCCAGGGGCTGGCGACGAAGGTGTTCGTGCCGCCGGCCTCACCGGGCAAGGACACGCTGCTGGTGGCGGGTGCCGGGTGGGTGGACGTGCACCGCACCAAGGTGCTGTGGGACAGCGTCTTCGTCGCCCAGAAGTCGCTGGCGAAGCGCAACGACTGGGTGGACCGCCCGTCGGTGGGCATCCCGTATCTGTATGTCGCCACGGGGCTGATGCTCTCCGAGGTGCTCAACGCCACCGGCGACACGAAGGGAGCGAACCAGGTGATGGGCGAGACGCGGCAGATCGCGCAGGCCGTGCAGCTCACGGACCTCCTGGCGCAGCTCCAGCAGCCCGAGATACCGGCCGAATCCAACCCCCTCCTCGTGCCGAGAGGGGACACCCAGCGAGGGCGGACCGTGCCGGCCCGGCCGTAGCTGCACGAGACGGCGATACGACCTGCGTCACAGCGCCAGACCCCACCCCGTCGCTTCCGTTCCCGGGTGGGGTCTTTTTGCCCTGACGGGTGTATATGCGCAGGGTTGCGCGCACGCATTGTGCGCGTCATCACCCATGTCCGAGAGTCATTTCCCCCGACGGATCAATCTACATGTTCCTTCGTTCGTATCGCCTGCTTCCGCTCCTCGCGCTGGGCGCGCTCGCCGCGTGCGGCCATGACGGAACCAGCCCGAATTCCGGCCTCGATGTCGGCCAGTCGCTGAAGCTGACCGGGGCGCAGGACGTGAAGCTCGAAGGTGGGAGCGGCGGCGCCAACTACTTCGTCGTGCTCACCAATACCGGCACCACGGCTGGCGTGCAGCAGAGCTACACGCTGACGGGAAATGGGCTCGGAGGCTCGGTCGCCGCCCTCGTCCCGCAGGACAACTCATCGCTCACCCTCAGCCCGTTCGACGGCGCGAGCACGTCGCCGCGCACCGTCAACACCGCGTTCGAGGCGCGCCTCCGGTCACGCGAGCGGGCGCTGCTCACGGCGCGCATCCCGGGTGCGCGGGCGTGGAAGGCCGCGCTGCAACAGCCATCGGCGAACGTCACCACTCAGGGGACGTTCACCATCTCGCGACGTAGCCAGGCGGTACCGGCCGGCGTGAAGGTGGGCGACATCCTGACGCTGAACGTCAACGGGACGGACGCCTGCACCAATCCTGATTATCGTGGCGTACAGGTGATGGCCATCGGCACGCACTCGATCATCGTCGCCGATACGACCAACCCGGCCGGCGGCTTCACGACGGCGGATTTCCAGCGCTACGCGACGCGCTTCGATACGCTGGTGTATCCGCTCGATACGGACGCCTTCGGCGTGCCGTCGGACATCGACAACAACGGCAAGATCGTGCTCGTCTTCACGCGCGCGGTCAACGAGCTCACCCCCGCCAACTCGCCGTCGTTCGTCGGCGGCTTCACCTTCGCGCGCGATCTCTTCCCCGTGGTCGGCACCGCTCGCCTCGACAGCTGTGCGGCGAGCAACGAAGGGGAGTACTTCTACCTCATGGCCCCCGATCCCACGGGCGTGGTGCACGGGAACGTCTTCTCCGCCGGCTTCGTGGACACGATGAC
>DASTGQ010000542.1:0-4502 GCA_035718985.1 Gemmatimonadaceae bacterium | reverse complement strand
CCATGTCGTGGAACGGCGGGAGCCAGAACACTCCGTTGTCACCGGGCCGGTGCGCCGAGACGTGATGGATGGTCGCCGAGTTGTGCAGCAGGTTCGAGTGCGCCAGCATCACGCCGCGCGGGTCGCCCGTGGAGCCGGAGGTGTACTGCAGCATGGCGAGCGACGCGCCGGTGACGTGGGGGGCGCGCCAACCCGAAGGGTCGCCGTGCGCGAGGCGGCTGGCATCGAGCCAGGTCAGGCCAGCCAGCTCCGGCGTGAGCGCAAGCCAGCCGTCGAGGCGAGCCATGAGCGCGTCCGACGCGAGCGCGAGCCGCGCACCGCAGTCGGCAACGATGCGCGCCACGCGCGGGTCGGCGCGCCGAGGGTTGGGCGGGTAGGCGGGCACCGCCACTGCACCGGCGAGCAGGCACCCGAAGAACGCGGCGACGTAGTCGAGGCCCGGGGGCACGAGCAGCACCACCCGGTCGCCGGGAACGACGTGCTCGGCGAGGTGCGCGGCGATGGTGCGCGCGCGGCGCTGGAGCTGCGCGAAGGTGAGCGAGCCATCCTCGCGGCCGTCGCTGTTGATGAACCGGAAGACGATGTGCTCCGGCTGCTGCACCGCTCGGTAGTCGAGCAGGTCCACGAGGGTCCGGACCCTCGCGTCGCGCGCATCGTCGCGCAGCAGATCACCCTCGCTCACGAATTCGGTTCCTCCGTGGCCTCCGGTCCCGACTCGCGCGGCGTGGCATTCGATGGATTGAGCCAGCGCGCTTCGACGTACCAAGTATATGTCTCTCGCAGCCCGTCGAGCAGGGGTATCTCCGCGCGCCACCCCAGATCGTCGCGCGCACGTGACGAATCGCACAGCCACCAGCGCGGTCGGGCCATCGCGGCCTTGTTCCGGTTGACGATCGATGGTCGGCCGGTGACCGTGCTCACAAGATCGCCCCCTCGCGCCACGAGCCGCAGCAGCGGCGACGGCACCCGGAGGGAGATGGGATGACTTCCCATTACCTGGTCAATCGCGTCGTACAGCTCACCCCAGCTCACGGGTGTCTCGTCCGCGACGAAGTACGTTCGACCGATTGCCGTGGGGGACGTCGCCGCCAGCAGCAGCGCGCGCGCGAGGTCGCGTACGTGCACCAGTGAGAGCAGGTGGTCGCGCGGAACGACTCGCAGCGCGACGCGTCGCCGCTCCTGCCTGAACACGTTCAGGAAGTCGCGGTCGCCGGGTCCGTAGACCGACGACGGACGCACGATGGTGACGGGCAGCGAGTCGCGGTAGCGCACGACCGCCTGCTCCGCCTGCAGCTTGCTCCTGCCGTACGCCTCGATCGGCAGCGGGCGGTCGCTCTCGCGCACGGGCGCATCCGCGGCGCTGGCCGGCCCCGCGGCGGCCTGCGAGGACACCAGCACGACGCGCGGTGGCCGTGCGCCCCGACCCGCGAGGGCGGCGAGTACGTTCGCGGTCGGAAAGACGTTGCCGCCACGGAACTGGTCGAGCGTGCGCGCCTTCGTCATGCCGGCCAGGTGGAAGACGTGGGTGGCGCCCGTCCAGATGGGCGATTCCCGCACCGAGCGGTCGTCGAGGAGGTCAGCCTCCCAGTAGCCGATGCGCGGGTCGCGGCCGCCACGCGGCGTCTCCGGCCGCGCGAGCGCCCGTACCTCCGCGCCCTGCTCGAGCAGCGCATCCACGAGATGCCGGCCGATGAAGCCGGTAGAACCGGTGATGACAGCGATCATCGCCTGAATGTGATGCGCGCGCGCTCCGTCGCCTAGAGGAGCCCGTCACTGGAATCCGAGCGTCGATCACGTAGGTTTCGTCACTCCACGGTGCGGTAGCTTAGCTGGTCAAAGCACCCGACTCATAATCGGAGGATCGTGGGTTCAAGTCCCACCCGCACCATTCTCACGTGACCGTGCGCCGCGTCTGCATCACCGTCGACTTCGAGCCCGACTGTCCGCCGTACCTCAGCTCGACGTTTCGCGGCATCGAAGAGGGCGCGCCGGCGCTGCTCGACCTGTTCCGCGAGCGCGACGTCCCTGCCACCTACTTCACGACCGGCGAGGTGGCAGCGCGCTATCCGGACGCGGTGCGCGCACTCGTGTCTGCCGGCCACGAGCTCGGCTGTCATGGCGTCACCCATAGCGCGTTCGACACGCTCGACGAGCCAGCCGCGCGGTTGGAGATCGAGCAGTCGAGTCGTCTGCTCCGCACCTTCGCGCCTGTGTCGAGCTTCCGCGCGCCGTACCTGCGCTTCCCGGAGCCGTACGTGCGGCTGCTCGAGCAAGCCGACTTTGCGCTGGACTCCTCGCTGGCGAAGTACAAATCCTCGTGGCGCGAGCCGCGGCTCCCGACGACGCTCACCCGCGTTCCGGCATCCATGACGTCGTCCGTACTGCGGCTGCCGTCCTGGATCCGTGACCCGTGGCTCCTCTCGCTCAGCGATCCCGTGGTGCTGTTCGTCCACCCGTGGGAGTTCGTGGACCTCACGCGCGAGGACCTGCGCTACGACTGCCGCTTTCGCACAGGCGCGGTGGCACTGCAGTGCCTGCGCGAGGTGATCGAGCTGTTCGCCCGGCACGGCGCTCGGTTCCTGCCCATGCGCGCACTCGCTCCCCAGCCGGCCGCGGCATGAGCGTGCATGCGCCGTCGCTGCGCATCGCGGCGCGGATGACGGCGGTGCTGGTGCTCGGCGCGCTGCTCGTCGTTGCGATCCGGCGCTTCGACGTCACCCAGGTATTGGCCAGCGTGGCGAACGCACGCCCACCCTGGCTGCTGCTCGCGGTCGCCTGCTACCTGAGCATCCTGCCCCTCTGGGCACTCGAGTGGTGCGTGCTCGCGCCGCGCGACGGCCAGCCACTGTTCGCGCGCATGCTCGGCGTGATCGCCATGACGTCGTCCGTGCTGAACACCACGCCGATGCTCGTGGGTGAGGCCGCGGCGGTGGTGTTCCTCGTGGTCCGCGCCGGCCTGTCGAGGGCGGCCGCGCTCTCCGTCCTGGCGATGGACCAGCTCGTGCTCGGCATCGCGAAGGTCGGCGTTCTGGTGCTGGCGACGTGGTCGCTCGTGCTGCCGCCCTGGATGGAGCGCGGCCTGCGCGCGCTCGCCGCGGCGGTCGCGCTGCTGTTCATCGCGCTGCTGGCGGTGGCCTGGGGTGATCGCACCGTCGATCGCGTCGCCGTGCGCCTGCCCGAGCGCGCCGGTCGAGCGCTGCGCGCCGTGGCCAGCGCGCTCGCGCCGCTTCGCTCTCCCTGGCGCGGTGGAAGCTCCCTTGCGCTCGCGCTGCTCAAGAAGCTCGCCGAGATGCTCGCCATCGTGTGCATCCAGCACGCCTTCGGCGTGACGCTTCCCTTCTCCAGTGCGGTTCTCGTGCTGGCCGCGCTCAACCTGGCGACGATGTTGCCCGTGGTGCCGGGCAATGTCGGCGTGTACGAAGCGGTGGTCGTATTGGCATACGGCTACCTTGGGGTCGGGGCGGACCGTGCGCTGGGCATGGCGCTCGTGCAGCATGCCTGCTACTTCGGCGCGCTCGCGCTTCCGGGCTATCCCTGGCTGCTTCGCGCCGCGCGGTCGCGGAGCGCGGCTGCCTCTCCGTAGTAGCGAATGTGCAGGGCAGCCACGTCGGACCAGTCGTAGTCCGGCGCGACGGCTCGATTGTGCGCCGCCAGATAGGCGCGCATCGGAGACTCGATGGCCAGGCGCGAGATGGCTCGCGCGAGCTGGGCGTCGTCGTGCACGAGGAGACCGTCCACGCCGCCGGCGATGAAGTCCCGGGCGCCACCCGCGATCATGGCGATCACGGGCAGCCCCGCGGCCCGCGCCTCCAGCGCCGCGATCCCGAAGGATTCACGCTCGCTCGGCAGTACGAACACGTGCGCCTGACCGTACAGCTCGCGAAGCGCCGGGCGATCGAGATGTCCCGGCAGGTCCACGAGCGGCCCGACATCGAGAGAGTCGGCAAGCCGTCGCAGCGCCAACCGGTCCGGACCATCGCCGGCGATGACGAGCCGCATCAGCGGCGAGCCCGAAGCGAAGCGGACCGCGCTGGCAAAGGCGCGGACCAGCCGCTCCGGGCGCTTCTTGCGCGAGAGGCGCATCGCGCTCGCGAAGACGACGGGCTCCGCATTCGCGCGAGGGTGCGATGCGGCGCGCCAGAACGAGACGTCGATCCCGTTGGGCAGTACGCACACGCCTGCATCGGGAATCCACCGGACGGCCTGCGCCGCTACGACGCTGCTCACCGCGCTGAGGAGGATTCGCCCCCTCGACCAGTCGAACAGTGCCTCGCTCGCGCCGAGTAGGAACGAACTGCGGTGGAGCATCGAGTGGAATGTGAGGACCGACGCGGCGCCCTCTCGTGCGCCGGCAAGCGCTCCGGCATATGCCACCGGTGACACGACACTCGCGTGCGCATGCACCACGTCGAACTGCTCCGCGCGGATGACGTCGCGAACGCTGGAAAGAGCGCGCGGCGTCCAGGCGAATCCAGCACCGGGGGCAAGCGCCACCCTGACCC
>DASTGQ010000541.1:0-3390 GCA_035718985.1 Gemmatimonadaceae bacterium | reverse complement strand
GAAGTGGAAGGTGCTGCCCTTGCCCAACTCGGAGTCCAGCCACGTCCGACCACCTCGTGACTCGACGATCCGGCGCACGACGGACAGGCCGATGCCGGTGCCCTCGACCTTGTCCCGCGGGGCCAGGGTCTGGAAGATCTGCCAGATCCGCTCGCGATAGCGCTCGTCGATGCCGGGCCCATTGTCTGACACGGCAAATCGCCACTCGTTCCCGGCGCGCTCCGATGTGACCTCTACGCGCGCGCCCGGCCGCCTGTTGTACTTGATGGCGTTGCCGACGAGGTTCATGAACACCTGCTGCAGCGGAACCTGCTCGGTCCGGAGCACGGGCATGCCCGGGCCGATGACGATATCCGTTCCGGCTGGAGGATCGAGCATCTCGATGCATTCCGCCAGCAGCGCACCGACGTCTACGTCCCGAGGTTCCTCGTGTACGCGCCCGGCGCGCGAGTAGGTGAGGATGCCGTCGATGAGCGCCTCCATCCGGTGCACACGTCCCTTGAGGAGCTCCATGTGCTCGCGGCTCTCGCCGGTGATCCGGTCGCCGAGGTCCTCCTCGATCCACTCGGTGAGGTTGGCGATGCCGCGCAGCGGGGCCTTGAGGTCGTGCGATGCGACGTACGCGAACTGGTCGAGGTCCTGGTTGGAGCGTGCCAGCTCGGCGCTGAGCCGCGTGAGCTCCGCGGCCTTCCGCTCGGCGATCTGCCGCAACTCCACCTGCATCGTGACGTCCACCGCGTGCGCCATGATCCCGAATGGCCGGCCGTCCGCTGCGAGCAGCGGCACGTACGCGAAGTCGAGGTACAGCTCTTCGGGCTCGCCGTCCAGATCACGGTCGACTCGGACCAGCATCTCGCGCGCCGAGAACGGCTCCCCGGTGTTGTAGACGCGATCGAGCAGCTCGAAGAATCCCTGTCCTTCGACTTCAGGAAGCGCCTCGCGCACCGTGCGGCCGATGATCGGCCGCCCCCCGATCAATTGCTGGTAGAACGGGTTCGACACCGTGAAGACGTGTGTCGGTCCCTCGAGCACGGCGACTGCGGCCGGCGACTGCACGAAGACGTCGTACAGTCGCTGCCGCTCCATCCTCGCCTCGCCAAGGGCGCGGTCGAGCGAGGCAAGGGTGAGCTCGAGGCGAGTGGCCTGCTCCAGCGACGTCTGCTCGTGCACCTCCAGCAGCTGCTCCAGCGCTGCGACGTGCGAGCGGAGCCGCGCTTCGTCGCCACGCGCAGTCGAGTCGCGCTCCACGCGGTCCATGGACGCGGCAACGTCGCTCACGCGAAGACCTTCCGGTCCACGAATGGCAGGAGCGCGACCTTCACGTTCAGCGACAGCGTCCGGAACAGCTCGGCCACCTCGCGCGGGACGCGCGTACGCGAGAAGAGGATCATCGCGTAGAGGTCGCCCGACGGGAGCACGCCGCCGAAGCCGAGGACGGAGCGGACTCCGTACGGCACGACGAAGTCCTCCTGCGCCGGGATGAACGGGCTTCCCTCGGCGTCGGGCACGTAGAACACGTTGAACGTGTGCTGCTCCATCTCGACGATCAACCGCGGATCGGACGACAGCAGCGTCCGGACCTCCACGCCGAGCTGTCGGATGAGCTGCGCGATCATCGGCGAACGAGCCACGCTCTCCGGACTGGGGAGCGGAAGTGCCTTGTGCCCTGCGGACGAGTGCCGCGAGTTCCAGGCCTCCTCCACGCCGGCGCTGGCGAGCAGGGTCAGGCACTTCATCCCTTGGTCCGGCTGGCGTCCGAGCACGCCAAGCGCGAACTCACGCTGCTCCGCCTGCAGTTCCTCGAACGGCATCGTGACGAACAGGCGCGCCAGCGCACAGGCCGGAGCTGTGCTGTCGGGTTGGCGGAGTCGGTCGAATAGGTACTGGACGGTCCGCTCGGCCACTTCTTCCATGCTCGAAGCACCGGCACCGATCCGGCGCAGCGCGATCCCGCACCGGGTCATGTCGGTGAGTGAGAAGCCAGCGAGGTTGTAGTATGGTCCGGGTGAGGCGCTGGCGGTCATGTCGATGATGGGAGCAACGAAGATCGTCCGCACTGGCGAGTGCGGCGCTGCTGGGGAGCGAGGCGCAGATCCCGCGGGCTGAAGCGGGTGGCGGCGAACTTTGCCGCCGTGCAAGAGAAGGCAAGTTCCGCGCTCACCTGCCGGGCGCAGCCGCGGCATGAACAGCCTCGCGGCGGTGATGAGCGTCACCGTCGGCGATTGCGACAGCGGTCCACGGAGCGTCCAGCGAAACGATGCGTGTCGTCCATTCCAGCACGGTGTCGCGGCCCGCGTGGAGCGTCGCACGACGTCGAGGATTGGTCACCGCCAGGTTGTCGGTGCGCAGCGTGAAGGAGTGCGAACCGGTGCCATGCGCCACGAGACGCAGATGCACCGTGCCGCTCGCGGCAATCGAGGCCGTGAGGGTGAACAACGGCACCTGCCGTGGCGCACTGTCCGCCGGCGCGATGACATCTTCCGCGAGCCAGAGCCAGCGCGCCGAGGGGTGGACCCAGACCTCCTTGTACACGTAGGTGTTCTGCGTCGGCCAATAGGGAAGGTCGGTGTCGCCACGGCTCTGCATTCCCACGGGGAGCGAACCGCTGATGTCGCCGGTCGAGACGCTGTACTGCTGCGCCCAGTCGTAACCCTCGCCGTACATCGTGCTCTGCACGAACGGATTGCGCCCTACCACCCACTCCGCCTGCTTCCAGGCGAGGTCGAGCCCGGCGGAGTCACCGCGGAGGCGAGCGGCCGCAGAGAGCGCCTTGGCCTGCGAGAGCAGCACGCCGTAGTTGCCGCGTCGCGCGAACCACACCGGGAAGGCGCGCAGGTACCACCCACCGCCCATCGGCATCCCGCTCCGGACCTGCGCGCGGAACGCCTCGCGCGTCGCCTGATAGCGTCCACCCGGCTCGGGCACGGCGAGGTATTCCGAATCGCGATAGACGTACGCGGGCAGCACCTCCCACGGCGCGGTGGCGCGCGCACTCGCCTTCTTGTAGTCGGCATAGCGCGCGACGGTGGAGTACCAGCTCATCCAGTCCGGATGGTCGGGCAGCGCATCGACCAGCTGCGCGAGCGCGACGATCGGCGCCTGGTCGTTGGCGCGATGAAACTGATGGAAGAGCGTGTCGCGCGCGGGGCTGGTGTAGAAGAAACCGGCAAGCGGAAAGGTGGTGCCCACGTAAGTGCGCTGCTGCGACGCCACGAGGATCTTCGCCAGCTCGACCGCCTTGTCGGCGTATCGTTGCTGTCCCGTCGCAGCGTACAGTTCCAGTGAAGCCGTGATGCCGATCCCCGCCAGCTCGATCGGCGTGGCCGCGTAGGCTGGTGTGGCCCAGGTGTCCGGCCCCTCGTGGCCAGCGATGGCGTAGCGCCAGTCGTC